>NZ_RQFO01000011.1 GCF_004770045.1 Leptospira montravelensis | reverse complement strand
CATTCGCACCTTTCCCAAGAAATCCTAATACCATACCAAGAAATGAATAGGAAACCATTCTTCCGAAATGATAGAGATAAATTGGGATTTGTTTTCCTTTATCTGTTTGTAAAAGCGAAATAAAGGGACCGCACATTACTAAACAATGGAAACTGCTAACAAATCCATATAAAAAAATGGAACCAAAAAAACTAAGATTTGCTAGTTGGTCCATCAGTTGAATTTGATTTAGATTGGTTTTCTTGAGGATATTCTTCTTCAAAGAACATTCTATATTTAGGTGATTCAATGTCTTCGAACTGGCCTTTGCGAAAGGCTGTGATAAAGACATAAAGAAAAAATGCGGCAATACACATTGCCATCGGTATCGTTAAGTAGAGGGCTTCCATTGGGGGATCCTTATTCTTATAGAAAGAGAATTGAGAAGGACTGTCAAGCTAGAACATGCCATAAATACAGCACAGATCACAGGTAACATAAGTCCGAACATGGCAAGAGGCAACATAATTGAATTATAACAAAAAGAAATGATAATGTTTTGTAAAATCACCTCTCTTGTTTTTTTTGCAGAGAGTAGGGAGTGGACAAGGCCATTTAAATTTCCAGAAGTCAGCACTACATCTGACTTTTCTAAAGAAAGGTCTTCCGCTTCTGTGTGCGAGATGGAAACGTTGGCTTGTGCCAAAGACAAACTATCGTTGATCCCGTCTCCCACCATAATGACTACATTCCCCGAGTTTTGCGCACTACTGATGATATTTCTTTTGTCTTCAGGGGAAAGGTCTGAAACATATTTTTCAATACCAAGTGAGTCAGCAATAAATTTCACTGCCGCAAAACGGTCTCCGGAAAGGATTGAAATATTCGGAACAAAATGTTTGAGTAAGGAAACGAAGGAACGAGCCCCTGGACGGATTTCATCGGCGAGTAAAAAACTTCCCAGATACATTCCATTCACAGCTAGTAAAATCAAAGAACCTTCTCCTTCAGGTAAATTTTCCATAGGGATTTTTTCAGTTTCGAGTAAAGTTTTATTCCCTATGAGGACCAATAGTTTTTTAGAATCCACTTCTATCTCCGCTTTGACCCCTCTTCCTGGAATGTTTTCTAAATGGGATAGTACAATAGACTCAGCTCGTTTGGTAACAGAACTAAAGGGTTGTAAATACTTCACAAGAGATTTTGCAAGAGGGTGATTGACTTCTTTTTCAATTCGATAAACAAGTGGTAGGTGTTCCTCTTTGACTGATACTTGTCTTACTAAAAACTTCCCTTCTGTTAGTGTGCCTGTTTTATCTAAGAAAATGGTATCGGCTTTTGCAAGTGCTTCCACAACAGATGGATTTTTTAAGAGCACACCTTTATCAGCATTGAGGATATGGTTGGTGACAAGAGCCGTTGGAACAGATATCCCAAGTGCACATGGACAGGCAACAATTAGGACAGAAATAGTTGTGACAAGACTTTGTTCTAAATTTCCACCTGATACATAATACCATACAAAAAAACAAAGAAAGGCTAGGCCAAAGACAACAGTGATAAAGTAAGAAGCAATTCGTTCTGTCAGGATTTGTAATTTTGGTTTGAGATGTAAGGCTTCTTCTAATCTGAGTTTGAGGGAAGATAGAGTTGATGCATGGTAGTCCGACCCCGCAACGATGAGAGCTGGGTTGTCCATAGTGAGGGACCCGGCCAGGATGGAGTCTCCTTTCTTTTTTCGAATGGGTAAAGACTCACCAGTCAAAAAAGATTCATCTACATAGGTTTGTTCGGATACAAGGATGGCATCGACAGGGATTCGTTTTCCTGGAGCCACTCGAATCGTATCGCCAATTTTAATTTCCGAACTCGGGATGGTTTCTTCTCCTGACTCTGTAACTCTCACCGATGTTTCGGGAAGTTTACAAAGAATGGACTCCAATTTGTCGGAAGCAAACACTCTTGCTTTTTCTTCGAAGTACTTCCCAATTAAAATAAAGAAGTAAATCATTGCGACAGAATCAAAATATACTTCACCAATATCAGTCAGTGTTACATATACCGAATAGAAGTAGGCCATTGATATTCCTAAAAATAATAGGAAATCCATAGATAAGGTTCGTCGCCTGATGCTTGTTAAAAATCCGGACATAAAAGGATAACCGGAATATAAATAAGCTGGTGTCGCAAAAACCCAGGATGCATAATGGAAGAGACGTTTGATGTCCAAATCAATTCCAGTGAAGTAACCGGAATATAAAGCCACACTTAGGATCATGATGTTTCCAAAACAAAATCCTGCCACTCCAATGCGTAAGAGTAGGGTCTTTAATTGTTTTGTTTTTTCCAAGGTGCCTTCTGTTGGCGAAAACAGTACGGGTTTATAACCGATGGCACGAATCAGAGATAAAATGCGAGAGATTTTGATTTTGGATCGGTCAAACCGAATCCGAGCACGACCAGAGGCAAAGTTAATTTGAGCGGAAAGGATTCCTT
This sequence comes from Leptospira montravelensis, assembly GCF_004770045.1. Classification (NCBI taxonomy): domain Bacteria; kingdom Pseudomonadati; phylum Spirochaetota; class Leptospiria; order Leptospirales; family Leptospiraceae; genus Leptospira; species Leptospira montravelensis. Next base: position 253,476 of record NZ_RQFO01000011.1, on the reverse strand, counting down.
CTTCTTCGTTTAAAACTTTTTCGTTGATCCATACACAAGCAGAACAATGGATATTGGTAATTTGTACAGAAACTTCGGAAAATTCTCCTGACTTACGAACAAATTTTTCATAAACAAGTTCGTTTTCTACATCTGCATCAGAGTCCTCGATCCTAACTGGATCGAGTTTTGTATTTCCTTTTAAATTGTAGTAATAACTTCCACCGAGTGAGTTAATGATGGAATAAACTGTCTCACATCCTTCACAACAAAAAACCTTTGTAGCATTTCCAACTTTTGCTTCGATCCTTACCAACCGGATCTGATTACCGCAGTGGTCACATTCTGTTTTTGTTAGATCGGAAACAGTTTCGTTCATTTAACAGATATTTTTCCTTCTCGTTCAAAAGCCTTTCCATTTATATCAGCAACCAGTCTTAAATTCCAAGTGCCCTTTTCTAGGAGTGGGATTTTTCCAACAAATCCATTGTTAGTTGGTTTTAAATTAAAATGTGCTGTATTTTTGGTAGTGGCATTTCTTTCCAAATATACTGTCATCGATTTTGCACTAACGTTCGTTAATACTCCATCTTTTTCTAGTTGGACCAAAATTTCTGATTCTCCCGTTGGGAGTAGGACTTGGTTGTCCCAATTGGTTTTGATCAGATAACCTTCTTTCAAAAGTTCCTTTTGGTTTTCGATGGCTTTTTCGTAGTTCAAACCTATTTCGTAATAGTTTTTGTCCATTACAGGTTCAAAGTTTTTGTAGGTCAAACGAATGGTATAAAATGTAGCCGCCACAAGTGCTGTAAAACTAAACAGAACCACATACATGGCATTTCTTAAGCTGGGGTGTAATTCTTTAAACATCATTACCTCCTTGGTAATGTTAAGGAGAGTTTTTTCTCCAATCGTTCCTCTGGATCTTCTGCATTTTCTAATACAATGGATCCTGGTAAGTAACCTTCATTTAATTCTTGTTCTGTGAGGGACTGTGTCTCTAATACCACAGAAATACTTTTGATTTCGCCTGATCCTAATTTGAACTTGTTGTTTTCTTCGCCAGAACGAATTAGGATTTCTTTTCCATGTCTTGTATCAGAAGCCGAAAGTTGGAATTCTTTTTCAATCGGTGCAATATTTTGAATGCGTAGAGCGACGAAGGCTCTAATTTTATTGTCCGGAATTAAGATGGGTGGCATCGATTTATTTGATGCAGCAATCATCGACATAGGAGTTCTCGTTATAAGTTGGATGATGGCACCTGTGATCACAACTGTGAGTAAGATGGCATAAATCACAGTCCTTGGTCTGATCCATTTGATTTTTGCGCCTGTTTCAATTTGTTTGAGAGAGAAGTATCCAATTAAAGTTTTTTTGTTTTCTTTGGCCATGATGGAAGTGCAGGCATCCACACATTTTCCGCAGGCCACACATCCCACTTGTAATCCATCGCGGATATCGATCCCAGTCGGGCAGACCACCACGCACATATTGCAGGCGATACAATCCCCAATTTTGGTTTTTCCGTCTCTACGAGGTTCTCCTCGTTTGAAATCATAAGTGACGTTCCAAGAATGTTCATCCATAAGGAGAGTTTGGAACCTTGCATAAGGACAGGCATATCTGCAGAATTGTTCCCGGATAAATCCGATATCAATAAACATTGCTGCCGTAAAAAATAATGTAAAATAAAAGTATGATTGATTTACGAAAGAGAGATTTACATAGTCCGCCAACATTTCGTAAGGACTAACAAAGTAAGCAATCCAATGAAAAGATGCGATAAAAGAGACAACAATCCAAAGAAAATAAACTGTGTATTTGCCTACGATGGAGGCATCTTTTTTTCCATATTTAGAATCTAGTACAAACCGACCAATTCGATCGAAAAGATCGGTATAAATGGTTTGAGGACACCCCCATCCGCACCAAACACGGCCAATGACGGAGGTGAAAAAGAAAAGTGAAAGTCCCATCGTAAGAAGGAAAAACCATAAGATCAGTCCTTCTTGTGGGATAAAAAGACCACCGAACAAGTGAAATACCCTATGTGGGATATCCAACCGAATGAGGGGGCTACCTTCTGGTAACACCACCCAAGGAGCGATTAAAAATAAACCTACGAGAAAACTCATTACGAAGTTTCTTCGTGTTCTTACCTTCCCTGTTTGTGGTCTTGAAATGATCATTTTACTTTGCCTTTACCAAACTACTGTTTTTAGTTGCAAGCCATGCCATAACAGCATAAACTTTCTCCGCACCTAAACCTTCCCAAGCTGGCATTCCACCTCGGTTGAGTTTTTGTCTTTCAGGTCCAATTCCTTTCATGATGTTGTTAAACACTTCTTTATCAGTGTTTCCATGAATCCAATCCTTGTCCACAAGACTTGGTCCTACAGCACCTTCTGCAGTTGGGCCGTGGCAAGCAGAACAAATTTGTTTGTATGTTCCTTCGCCTTCTTTAATCGCCACTGCATCATCACGATAAGGGTTTGAGCCATCTTCTGTATTTGCAACAACGGCTTGTTTTGCTGGAAATTGCGCTTCGTGTTCTGCAACTTCTTTTTCAAAGGCAACCTCTTGTGGCCATTCAGAATACCAGTGAAAGTATACAACGTAACCGATGGAAACGATGATACTGATCAACCAGACCAATTTCCACCAAGTGGGCATGGGGTTGTCGGCTTGGAAGATTCCGTCTACTTCTTTTGGTTCTTTCATTCGTATTAATCCTCCTCAAGCATTCTATACTTGGGTTTCTCCATTTCGTCTTTTGTACGTTTTTTATAAACGTAGTAGGTGATGTAAGAGATTGCGATCACAAGGATCGGCAATCTCAGACTTTTATAAACGAGTAGAATATCTGCATCGTTCATGATCTTATTTCATACCTTTTTGTAACTCAGCTGAATCTCTTCCAAGTTTTTGTAGGTAAGCAACAAGTGCTTGACCTTCGGTTTTGTCTTTAAGAAGAGAAGGTGCATTGGCAAAATCTTCTTCTGTATAAGGCACACCGATGGACTTTAAAGCTTTCATGTTAGCAACAACTTGTTCTACATCCACTTTATGAGATTCTTCGAATAACCAAGGGTAAGCTGGCATAATCGAGTTAGGTACACCACCCACTGTTCTTGGGTTGATCAAATGGTTTTTATGCCACTCATCAGAACGAAGCATTTGAGATTCATGTGCTAAGTCTGGACCAGTTCTTTTGGATCCCCAAAGGAATGGATGGTCATAAACATACTCTCCACCTTTTGAATATCCAGTTCGTCCGTAAGCCTTAGTTGGATCAAAACGATCTACTTCCCATTTGAAAGGGCGTACCATTTGTGTATGGCATCCGATACAACCTTCTCTTTGGTAAGTGTCACGACCCGCTAGTTCCAATGCGGAATATGGTTTCACAGTTGAAATCGGAGTTACCGTTTTTGTAAGAAAAAACGGAGGGATGAGTTCGAAAAGTCCACCAATCACAACGGCAATCGTTGTATAAAGAGTAAACTTAACACCCTTTGTATCCCAATGGTCTGCTATTTCAGAAAACCAATCTAAGAATTTGTTAAATCCAAACATTATGATTTCACTCCTATACGTAAGTCTTGTTCTACAAACCCACTATCTTTGTTTTGAATGGTTTTGATAAAGTTATACACCATAAGAACAATTCCAGTTAGATAGAGTGTTCCTCCGATCGCGCGGAATAATCTGAATGGTTTTAAGAACTCAACAATTTCCACCCAATCTTTATAAACGAGTTCGCCATTTTCGCCAACTGCTCGCCACATAGAACCTTCAGTAATACCAGATACCCACATGGAGATGATGTAGAGTAGGATACCGAGTGTTCCTAGCCAGAAGTGTGCGTTGGCAAGTTTTTCGCTATAAAGGTTTGCATTCCAAAGTCTTGGAACTAAGTAGTAAAGTGCTGCGGCTGACATAAATCCAACCCAACCAAGAGTTCCTGAGTGAACGTGACCAATGATCCAGTCAGTGTTGTGTCCAAGAGCAGAAACAGCACGAATGGATAGAAGAGGACCTTCAAAAGTCGACATACCATAAAAAGTTACGGCAGCTAACATCATTTTGAGGGTAGCATCCACTTTGATTTTGTCTTTGGCTTGAGTCAGCGTTAAAAATCCGTTTAACATACCACCCCAAGAAGGCATCCATAACATGATGGAGAAAACCATCCCTGTTGTTTGTAACCATTCTGGAATTGGAGAGTAAAGTAAATGGTGAGGACCCGCCCAAATATAGATAAAGATTAACGACCAGAAATGGATGATCGAAAGTCTATGTGAGTAGATGGGTTGTTTGATGTGTTTTGGGAGGTAGTAGTACATAAGTCCCAAAAACGGAGTCGTAAGAACAAAGGCTACCGCGTTGTGACCATACCACCATTGGATGTTGGCATCAAACACACCAGCGTATACCGAGTAGGATTTTAAAAGACCTGCTGGGATGACAATGTTGTTTACGATAAAAAGAAGTGGAACTGTTACAAAGGAAGCAATGTAGAACCAAATCGCTACATACATTTGCTCTTCTTTTCTTTTGATTACCGTCATCAAATAGTTTGCAAAGAAAATTACATACCATACAACAATCAATAAATCGATAGGCCATTCTAATTCGGCATATTCTTTTGATTGGCTGTATCCAAGTGGTAATGTAATCGCTGCAAGGACAATAGTTAGGTTATACAGTGCCAGGTGTATTTTGGAAAGTGTGTCGTTCCACATTCTTGTTCGACACAATCTTTGTACCGTATGGTAGGCTGTGGCGAAGATAACACTCAACGCGAAACCAAAAATGGCTGCATTGGTATGTAGAGGTCGTAACCTTCCGAAGCTCGTCCAAGGTAATTCAAAATTCAGCTGTGGATATACAAGCTGGAAGGCAATAATGACACCAAATGTCATTGATGCAACGCCCCAGACTAACGCTGAAATGATAAACCCTTTTACGATAAAATCGTCATATTGAGTTTTTTCCGTAGCCAATGTTTCTCTCCTTAATCTTTATCAGTTCCATTTATATAGAGAACTAATTCCTTTGTCTATAAAGTGACGAAGAAAAGAAAGAAAAACAGAATGAGGTTCTGATTCATACCCCTTGATATTTGTCAAGGGGGGTAGTTGAGAGTTAGAATTAATCTAAAATGTGGGGATTAGGGGATCACTCCCTTAATGCGAGTTAAAAAGTAAATTCATATCCTAATTGAGTACGATGTTCGATGCCGCGATCCCCGGCAACAGCAGTAGGGTGGAATCCTACGCGGTCCACTGTGGAATGCATAAAGAATTTTTCTTTGCGTGTGTCTTCTTGTGTTAGTCCAGTACCTGTTGGATGGAAGTAATAAGCATCGAAGATATTCCAAAAATAAACTAACAATGTAGCTACACCAATGTACTGCATATCTCGGTAATGTCTTTCCACAGATTCTCTTTGTCCTTTGAAAGGTCCAAACTGACTTGATACAACTGCTTCCGCTGGGGAAACTGTGGCTGCTGTTTGAGGAGAAAAGGCAGCACGAAAATACCCATTGGTTGTGTATGGGTTATCTAAATTGTTATAATCACGTTTTGCATTTAAATACATACGATGTTTGTCGTATGTGAAAAAGAGACCAATCGCAATGATCGATGGATAAACAATGGCTTGTACTTTTCGGTCTTGTTTCCATTGACCCCAACCAGGAAGGACAGCAGATCTCCAAGTTGCCCCACCTCGTGTTAGGTTCTTTCGGTCTAATTCTGCAAGTCTAAGTTCTTCTTCTCTTTTTCGTTTTGCTTCTGCATCAGCGGATGCATTTTTGGCAGCCAACTCTTTTTCTTGTTTTGCTGCTTCTTCCTGTTCTTTTTTGAGTCTTGCGGCTTCTTCTTTTTCTCTTTTAAGCCTTTCTTTGTCTTCTTCTGCTTTTCTGAGTTTGTCTTCCTCTGCAGCAGTTAGGTGGTCTTTATAAACTACTTTGAGAATATCTGTTTTATTTAAAACGACTATGGTTCCGTCTTCTTTTCGAATTTTTAGCTTATATTGGTCTTGTTCGACTACCTTCCCCTGGAGAGTTCCCCCTTTTTTGAGGAGGATGTTCTCGGCGGATAGGTTTCCTGTGAGCACTACCAAAAGTGTTGCGATTTTAATGAATTGTGTAATAGTCAGTTTCAAGGGTATCTCAGGTGTTGGAATATTATATAACAATCTCTATAGTGTTACTTGCTACGTTTCAATTGGTCTCACCAATGATTTTTGCAATTTGGAAGTTAGGCAAGAATTTTTTTGGAAAAGACGATTCTAAAGTCAATCCACAATTGGAAATAAATTATCCCTGTTATGATAAAGTATGTTCCAAATGTGGACAGTAAGTAGAGGGTTTTTATGCCTCTACTTCTTGCATTAGGAAATGGTGAACTTGGTCCGCACACTTCCTTCCTTCCGAAATGGCCCAAACAATGAGGGATTGCCCTCGTCTTACGTCTCCGCAAGCATAAACTTTAGGAACGGAAGTAGCAAAGGATCCTGGTTTGGTTCCGAAATCCGCTTTCACATTCCCTCGTCCGTCTAGTTCCAATCCTTCTTTCTGCAAATCAGCAAGTAATCCTTCTTTGACGGGGTTTACAAATCCCATAGCGAGAAAAACTAAATCAGCAGGCCATTCAAATTCGGTTCCAGGAACTGGGTTAAACTTTCCATTTTCTTCTTTTACTTCGGATCCGTAAATGGAAGTTAATTCGCCTTTTTCATTGGATTTAAAACCCATAGTAGAAACAGCCCATTTCCGATTTACACCTTCTTCGTGTGAGGTGGAAGTGCGGAACATTTTTGGATACAAAGGCCAAGGAGTAGAAACATCTCTTTCTTTGGGAGGTTCTGGAAAAAGTTCGATTTGAGTGACAGATTTTGCCCCATGACGGTTAGAAGTTCCTACACAATCAGATCCAGTATCACCTCCACCAATAACAATCACATGTTTGTCTTTGGCATTGATGATTTCAATGGCATCACCTGCTACGTGTTTGTTGTTTTTAGACAAGAACTCCATAGCAAAATAAACGCCTTTACTGTTTCTACCTTCGACGGGTAGGTCTCTTGGAACTTCTGATCCACAAGCAAGAACCACTGCATCAAAATCAGCAAGTAATTGTTTTGCGGTAATATCAACACCTACATTGACATTGGTTTTGAAGGTAACACCTTCTGCTTCCATTTGTTTCATGCGGCGGTCAATATGTCTTTTTTCCATTTTGAAATCGGGAATTCCGTAACGGAGTAGGCCACCAATGCGATCATTCTTTTCAAAGATGGTTACAGTGTGTCCGGCACGAGCTAACTGCTGTCCGGCGGCAAGACCTGCAGGACCTGAACCAACGACTGCTACTTTTTTTCCAGATTTAGAAACAGGAGGTTGTGGGATGACCCATCCTTCTTCCCAAGCACGATCGATTATCGTTCTTTCAATCGATTTGATCGATACTGGTGGTTCGATGATTCCTAATGTACAGGCCGACTCACAAGGAGCAGGGCAGAGCCTTCCTGTAAACTCAGGAAAGTTATTGGTTTTCGAAAGATTTTCCCATGCTTCCTTCCAGCGACCTCTGTAGACAAAGTCATTGAATTCAGGGATCAGGTTATCCACAGGACAACCTGTATCACCATGACAGAAAGGAATCCCGCAGTCCATACAACGAGCCCCTTGGTCTTTGGCAATTGCTTCAGGAAAGGGTTTTTCGAACTCTTTATAGTTCTTAACACGTTCCTTTGGTTCAATCTTCTGAAGGTATTCTTTTTTAAATTCTAAAAATCCTGTTGGTTTACCCACGAGCCGTTACCCCCTCTTTGTTTGCTTTTCCTGAAGCGTTTTCTTCCGCCATTTTTTCTAGAGCTTTTTTATAATCTCTTGGAATGACTTTGATCATTTGTTTGACTACAGTTTCCCAGTCCTTCAGCACTTCTTCTGCTCGTTTGGACCCAGTATAAGTTTTATGATCTTCGATCATCTTTTTCACTTCTGCAATTTCGGTAGCATCAGTTAACGGATCTAAGTCGACCATCTCTTTGTTGATGAGAGCTTCTTTATTTTTCTTTGGATCCCAAAGGTAAGCAATTCCACCTGACATTCCAGCGGCAAAGTTACGTCCAATGTCTCCGAGGATGATGACCCGACCACCAGTCATATATTCACAACCGTGGTCTCCGGTTCCTTCTACGATGACATGTGCTCCTGAGTTACGAACACAGAATCTTTCGCCAGCAATCCCATTGACATAAGCGTTTCCACTCGTTGCCCCAATGAAACAAGTGTTACCTATGACTATGTTTTCTTCTGCTTTGTAAGGAGCATTTTTAGGAGTTTGGAAGATGAGTTTTCCACCACAAAGTCCTTTTCCTACATAGTCATTTCCTTCACCCACCAGGCGAAGTGTCATTCCTTTCGTCACAAAAGCACCAAACGACTGTCCTGCGGTTCCTGTAAATTCGATATCAATTGTGTCTTCTGACAATCCATCCACACCATATTTTTTAGTCACTTCGTGGCTAAGCATGGTTCCTACAGAACGGTTCAGGTTCACAATGGATGTTTGGATTTTCACAGGTTGTTTGTGATCAATCGCAGCAAGTGACTTACGGATCAGTTCGTTATCAATCTGTTCATCCAAGTGGTGGTTTTGTTCTTTAGCACGATAGAGTCCGGTAGGGAACACAGGAGTTGGTCTATGGAGCACTTTACTAAAATCAAGACCACGAGCCTTCCAATGGTGGTGAGGTCGTTTGAATTTGATTTTTTCCACTTGGCCAATCATTTCTTCAAACGTTCTAAATCCAAGTTTTGCCATAATCTCACGAACTTCTTCTGCAACAAAGGTCATGAAATTTACAACATACTCTGGTTTTCCTGTAAACTTACTTCGTAAGAATTCGTCCTGAGTTGCCACACCTACTGGGCAAGTATTGAGATGGCATTTACGCATCATGATACAACCCACTGAAACCAGTGCGGAAGTAGAGAATCCAAATTCTTCTGCACCAAGGAGAGCTCCGACAACCACATCTTTTCCAGTGAGGAGTTTCCCATCCACAGCCAGATACACACGGTCACGAAGTCCATTGGCGACAAGAGTTTGGTGAGTTTCGGAAAGTCCCAGTTCCCAAGGAGTTCCTGCATGGTGGATGGAAGAAATCGGGCTTGCCCCAGTTCCACCTTCGTGACCTGCAATTAGGATATGATCCGCATGTGCTTTGGCCACACCGGCCGCCACAGTTCCTACACCCGATTCAGAGACAAGTTTCACAGATACACGGGCTCTTGGATTCGAGTTTTTTAAATCAAAGATCAACTGTTTTAGATCTTCGATGGAATAAATATCATGGTGAGGAGGAGGTGAAATCAAAGTTACACCTGGAGTGGAATAACGAAGCCAACCAATGTATTTGTCTACCTTGTGTCCTGGGAGCTGTCCACCTTCACCTGGTTTGGCGCCCTGTGCCATTTTGATTTGGATATCATCGGCATTGGTGAGGTATTCCATAGTCACACCAAACCTTGCAGACGCAACCTGTTTGATCGCCGAACGCATGCTATCTCCATTCGGAAGGGTTTTGAATCGTACTGGATCTTCTCCACCTTCACCTGTGTTCGATTTAGCACCAATTCGGTTCATGGCAATCGCAAGAGTGGTATGTGCTTCCCAAGAAATGGAACCATGACTCATAGCACCTGTTTGGAAACGTTTGAGAATGGATTTTACAGACTCCACTTCTTCGATAGGAATTGCTTTCGAACCTTCAAAATCAAGTTGGAACAAACTGCGAAGAGTGATTGCCTTTTCGTTTTGGTTATCGATTAGGCTTGAGAACTCTTTGAACACTTTGTAATCGTTGTCTTGAGTTGCTTTTTGTAATTTGTGAACTGTAATCGGTGTATAAAGATGGCTATCACCATTTTTACGATAGTAGTGCACTCCACCTGGTTCTAGGTTGTTCGGGAAAAAAGTAGGATCATAAGCTGCTTTGTGGCGGCGAACGGTTTCTTCTTCCAACATCTCAAGAGAAAGTCCTTCAATGCGAGATTGAGTTCCTGCAAAGTATGTGTTAACGAGTTCGGAATCAAGTCCCACGGCTTCAAAAATTTGAGCCCCACAATACGATTGTAATGTGGAAATTCCCATTTTTGAGAATACTTTAAAAAGTCCTTTCCCAATGGATTTGATGTATTTCTTTTTTGCATCCTTGTAATTAGGGACTTCTGGGAGTAAACCTTGTTGGGAAAGATCGGCAATAGTTTCAAAAGCAAGGTATGGATTGATGGCATTTGCACCATAACCGCATAACAAGGCAAAGTGGGCCACTTCTCTTGGTTCCCCTGATTCTAAAACAATTCCTGCTCGAGTGCGAAGACCTTCCCGAATTAAATAGTGATGGAGTCCTGCTACAGCAAGAAGGGAAGGGATGGCTGCTTTTTTTTCACCCACTCCGTGGTCGGTTAAGATGATGAGGTTTACCCCTTGTTCGCGAACCGCTTTGGCAGCATCGGCACAAACACGGTCGAGAGAGTTTCTCATATCATGTTTTTTAGAAGGATCAAAAAGGATTTCAAAAGTTTTGGCTTTGAAATGTCCTTCACTGATTTGTTTGATTTTTTCGAAATCTTCGTTGGTAAGAATTGGGTGTTCCAATTCCAATCGATGTGCATGTTCCGGCTCTTCGGAAAGAAGGTTTCCTTCTGGTCCGATATAGGTTGTAAGTTCCATCACAAGTTCTTCCCGAATTGGATCAATCGGTGGATTGGTAACTTGCGCAAAGTTTTGTTTGAAATAACGGAATAGGGGTTGTGGTTTTTCACTGAGTACTGCAAGGGAAGAATCCACACCCATAGAACCAATTGGTTCTTCTCCAGAAACACCCATCGGTTTGATGATGGTAAACACATCTTCGTGAGTGTAACCAAATGCTCTTTGGCGTTCTAAAATAGTTTCGTGTTGCGGTTGTTTTACGTTCTCAGGATCTGGCAAAGATCCTAGACGAATCATATTGTCTTCTACCCATTTGCGATAAGGTTTTTGGGTAGCGATTTGTTTTTTGATTTCTTCGTCGTCTAGGATTTGTCCTTTTTCCATATCGATGAGAAGCATTCGGCCTGGACGAAGTCTGTCTTGGGTTAAAACTTCTTCTGGTGGAAGGTTGAGTACACCTGCTTCCGAGGACATGATCACTTCATCGTTTTTGGTAACAATGAAACGCGCAGGGCGAAGTCCGTTACGATCCAAGGTAGCCCCAATGATTCTACCATCAGTGAAAGCGATGGCAGCTGGACCATCCCAAGGTTCCATGAAGGTTGCATGGTATTCGTAGAACGCGCGTCTGTCGGCATCCATAGCTTTGTTTTTGGACCAAGCTTCTGGAATCATCATCATCACTGAATGAGGGAGAGATCTACCACCCATTACAAGTAATTCAAGAACTGTATCAAAGGTTGCCGTATCAGACTGGCCTTCCATCACGATAGGAAGCATACGGCGCAGTTCATCACCGTAAAGTGGAGATTGCATCACCATTTGGCGAGCCGCCATCCAGTTCATGTTCCCCCGTAGAGTATTGATCTCACCATTGTGGGCAATTTGTCGGTAAGGGTGAGCCAAATCCCAGGTAGGGAAGGTGTTTGTTGAAAACCGAGTGTGAGTCAAACAAAACGCAGAAGTTAAGTCAGGAGATTTTAAATCTTCATAGAATTTTTTGACTTGGTCACCAAGTAACATCCCTTTGTATACAATCGTACGGGATGAAAAACTTGGTACATAGTACTGGGAACGATCCAGTTTCATCTCTGTACGGATTCGTCTGTCAATGAGGCGACGGATGAGGAATAGTTTTCTTTCGAAGTCGTCAGAAGTTTTATTTTTTTTGGATTTTTTACCTATGAATACTTGTTTGAAAACTGGGATGGTTTTCGATGCGACAACGCCCGCATATTCTTTGTTAATGGGGACATCGCGAAATCCGAGAAACTCTTCCCCTTCATCGACTATGATTTTTTCGATTACGTTTTCAACGGCAGTTCGGGCTTCTGTGTTTTGAGGGAGGAACAAAAATCCCACTGCATAGTCGCCTTCTTTTGGCAACGAGAAGGGGAGAACTTTTCTAAAAAATGCATCAGGGATATTAATCATGATCCCTGCCCCGTCACCGGTTTTTGGATCAGCACCTTCTGCCCCTCTATGCTCTAGGTTACACATGAGGCGGATTCCCTTGTCTACGATGTCCCGGGAACGTTTGCCTTTATAATTTGCGATAAAACCAACACCACAGGAATCTTTATCCAAGGCAGGATCATACATACCTTGGGCCTGTGGGCCAAGTGGCGGAAGGATGGGTGGTTGGTTAGATTTTGACATACGTACCCTACTCTAAAGCAATTACTGTACCTTGTTTTTGAATTTAGGTGTACTGTCCAATTATTTTGTTTTCAGCAAAATGATTTATTTTTAGGCAAAATCAAACATAAGAAAATGCATGTTTTTAGTACAATCGGTTTATATACGCATCATTTAGCTATTTATTTGAACAAGATCGGATATGGTCTAAAAAATCTTAGAGTACAAGAAACAAGCGAACTGTAAATTCCGTAGGTAATTTGTTTAATTCCAAGCGTATCTTTGAGAGAATCCTGGCGGCAGGTTTTGGTTCGTTTTTAGGGCAGACCAGAGAAATTTTGAAGTTTGGTTTTGGAGAATGCCTGAGTTAACTTTTCGCCTTATCACTTGGCTTGATAGCTCGTAAAAAATCTGATTATTTGGATTTGATCCCAAGCCAGTCGAGTACTCGTTCGGCGGCTTCTTCTTTCGTGAGTTTGGATAAATTCAGCTTAAAATGAGCAGCTTCTTGGTAGACCGGTAATCTTTTTTCTAAAATAGAACGGTAAGACGCCACTTTGGAAAGGTCGGGCCTTGTTGCATCTCCTTTCACTTTTTCTAGTAATTCTTCCAGACCTCGTTCTAAATATACAATTCGTCCGATTTTTCGTAAGAGATCTAGTTTTCTCCTACTTGGAATTTCGTTTCCAGATTCATCCAAATCGAATAGTATTCCACCGCCGCAATCCAAAATAATTCCATCAGCATTTTCTAGTTTTTGCAAAATGGAATATTCTAATTCACGAAATTTTTTCCAATCAAACTTTTCTACAAAATTAGGAATGGGAATGCCGCCAGCTTCGTAAACAGCAATAGAATCAGTAGAAACAACGGGGAATTCTGTTTTTTTCGAAAGAGAACGAGAGACCTTCGATTTACCTGCGCCTCTTGCTCCAATAAATATAATGTTCATAAAATCTGGTTCAAACTTTTGTAGTACGATGGTTAAAAACTATACGTTTAACAAATCAGCTAAACCGGCTTGTAAGTCAGGGATGTGAACAAAGTAGGTTTCGATATCTGCCTCTGTAACACCTGTTTGGCTAAGTGCAAAAGGGGAAATAGGGACAGATTCCCCACCGATATCGATACCAATTCCAGACACAACAATGAGGATACTCGCAATATGTACCACAGATGTTAAAATTGGATTATTTTTCGAATTTTCTGGGGTTAGGTAATTAGCAACTACATCTGTAAGTTCTTGTGGAAAGTTCCAACGTTTTAAGAGGTTTTCGGACACTTCCATATGAGTGTATCCAAAGTACTTTTTCTCTAAGTTAGGGAAGGGTTCTTGGTTGTCTTTTAGATCTGCTTTGATTTGCATCATTACCGGACTAAAGAACTGGGCCAAAACGATTTTACCAACACTACATAACAATCCAGAAGTAAAGGCAAGGTCCTTATCAATTTTAAGTTTTTTATGTTGTACGATTTTACTAGAAAGTTCTGCTACGAGTAAAGAAGAGGACCAAAGTTGGGCTGCCTCTAGTTGGTAACTATTTAGGTCTTGCGATAGGATGCCTTTGGCTGCAGTGAGTAGTACAATTTCTTTTACTGTTTTGATTCCAAGAGTCATAAGTGCCTCTTGGACCGTACGAATGGGTTTGGATGCTCTGTAATAAGCCGAGTTAGAAAGTTTAATTACGTTTGCGGTAATGGCAGGATCCTTAGAAATTTCCTGAGCTAGGTCTGCAATATTTACGTCTGGTTTTTGGAGTTTTTCCAATACCTTTGATACAACCGACGAAATGGCAGGTAGTTTATTTACGTCTTGTAATATTTCATCAACCTTCGATTTTAGCATATTCGCCTAACGCACCTTATAAAGGTATTTTTCCATACCAGCTTTTTTTAACAACACGCGTCCATCGTCACAGTAAAGACTGATCGTTCTTCCTTCGTTCCCCGCCACATCTTCCACAATGACAGGGATTTTATTCTCTTCCATAAATTTTTTGACAATAATGATATTCTGTTCCCCAATGTTTTGCAAAAACTGGGAGTTGATTCCTTTGAACATGGAGGCCCCACCAAACATACGGCAAGAGTATTGCCCAATATTGGAACCTTGTTGTTTCATCATCTCAATGAGAATGGGTAGGGCAGTTTCTCCGTACTTGTGCGGAAACTTTATCGCATCTTTACCTGTGGGATCTTTGGCAAGCATGATATGGGAAATGGCTCCCACTTTCTGTTCTGGATCATACAAAACGATTCCTATGCACGAACCCAATGTAGTTCGGAGCACATCCATATCTTTTCCGACCTTGATGTCGGCAATTCCCACATTGATGATTTTGGATTTTATAGACATTCTACTTGTTTCTAGAGAGTGGAACCGTTACTTAGGTATTATAGATAGTAACCTTTCCTTATGCGTTCAATCAAAAAATCAACTCCCCCAAGAAATTCTACCAAAAAAGGTTCCAAAACAACGGAACCATATCTTTTCCAAACCATAGGAAAAACGGAAGTTCACATCCTTGGAACGGCCCATGTGTCCAAACAAAGTGTAGAAGAAGTCGAAAAAATGATTCAGACACTAAAACCAGATATCATTTGTGTAGAGTTATGTGAATCTAGGATGAAGTCTGTAGAAGACCCCGATTATCTAAAAAAATTAGATATATTTAAAGTTTTTAAAGAAAGAAAGATGTGGTTACTTTTATCCAGTCTTATTCTGTCTTCCTTCCAGAAAAAAATTGGAAACAAAGATATCAAACCTGGAGATGAAATGCGAAAAGCAATCACTCTGGGTCGAGAACTGGAAAAACCAGTCATTGCCGTAGACCGCGAAATCCAAACCACATTAAAAAGGTCTTGGGGAAACGTAGGATTTTTCTCTAAAATGTATCTTTTTAGCGCTCTACTTACTTCTCTTCTGGTTCGTGAAGATGTTTCAGATGATAAAATTGAAGAGATGAAATCAGATGACATTCTCAAAGATTTATTCTCTCAAATTCCCAAAAAATATGAGTCTGTCAAACATGTCATCATTGATGAAAGGGATGTGTATTTAGCAGAAAAAATTCGCCAAGCTGCAGAAGGAAATTCGGCCAAAAAAGTTTTGGCTGTTGTGGGTGCAGGACATTTAGCTGGGATCGAACGAAATATTCAATCAATTAACGATTTATCTGTGTTAGATGAAGTTCCTAAACGCAAATGGTGGGACAATATTAGTCTTATTTTGTATCCTGTTTTTTTTGCCGGCCTGATTGGGTATACCACTTGGAGTCAAGGCGGCGAAGCAGGGATGGATTTATTCTCAAAACTCATTTATATCAAAGGTGGACTTGCTGCCCTTGGTGCTCTCATTGCTTGGGCACATCCCATCTCTATTTTACTTGCTTTTATCACAGCACCGATTGGAACCTTTGTTCCCATCTTTAAAGCAGGTTGGGTGAGTGCTTTATCCGAATCCTATTTGCGAAAACCACTTGTGGAAGACTTCGAACACATTGCAGATGATTCAGAATCTGTAGCTGGGTTTTGGAAAAATCGTGTCCTTCATATCTTTCTCGTTTTTTTTCTTCCTCAGATAGGATCTACCATCGGAACCTTTATTGTGGCAGGAAAAGGCTTGAAGAATTTATTTTAAAGAGTAAGATAAGATCGTCTAAGCACTGTAGCGGAAGAGCATGAAACGTAAGTTTGTAATTGGATTCATTCTAATTTTTCTCGCCTATTTAGGGTGTAAATCCTCCGCATTCGGATTTTGTACTTCTGCAGAGAAATTTGTAGAACGTGTCAGTGTTCCGCCTTGTCACCAAACTACAGATTCCAAAGAGGATTCTACAAATTCTTGCGAATGCCCTATCACACATGAAGAACTTCTATCTTCTAGTGGGACAGATTTTTCGATCTGGAAGCAGATAAAATTTCTGGCTTGGAGCGGAAACGGGTTCTCCGTTTTAAAACCACAGTTTCTACAAAATTCATTCACAACGCGTCTTATTTCGGACCAGCGCCATTTCCCTATTTATTTCCCCACAAAGACGATACGACTTCTGATTTGAGATCGCCACACCTATTTTTTAGGTGAAGTGATTTTGAATTTATTTGTTTTTAAAACTTAACAGAGGTTATATATTATGAATCGCAAAGAATTATTACAAAAAGCCGGAATGGCAGTTGCCGTTTCAGGGATTTTATCTACACTTTCCGCAGAAGACCATGATCACTCCACTATGGCAGCTTCCACTTCTGGAAAATCCAAATATTCAAAAGCAATGATGGCAGCAATGCATTGCCAACTTGCGGCTGAGGTTTGCCTAAGTCATTGTCTTACCGAACTAGGAAAGGGAGATAAGTCACTAGCGGCTTGCGCCACAAGTACAAGAGAAGTGATTAGTTTATGTGAATCCTTTGTAAAACTCGCAAGCCAATCTTCTACTTATACAAAGAAGTTAGCAAACCTTTGTATTGAAGTTTGTGAGGCTTGTGCTAAAGAATGTGATAAACATGCGAACCACCACGCAGTTTGTAAAGAATGCAGAGACAGCTGCCTTGCTTGCGTAAAGGAATTAAAGAAAGTTTAATAAATCGATTCTACTAAAGAACAGATTTAGAATGAAAAAACTGTCCGCTGTTTGGCGGGCAGTTTTTTTTGTAAAAACTCTAAAAATCTAACGTTTTTTCGTCTTTTTTTTGGCTTTTGGTTTCGCTATCTGTTTTTGATTCTGTGTTGGTTTGGCTTTTTTTGCTGCCGATTTCTTTTTTGCTGTTAATTGTTTTTGGTTCTTTTTGTAAACTGATGGTTCGTATTTTGAAAAATCCACTTCAATCTTTTTAGGGACAGCAAACTCTGGATTTGCTTTTGGTGAAGCAGGAATGTTTATATTGTCTTTGGGTGTACCTAAAAATTCTCTAAGAGTCCGAATGTTTTCGTTTCGACGAACTAAGTTATAATTCCCTGGAATGTCGAACCAAAGATCACGGCCTTGGCCAAATTCTGTACTTTCTTGTGGAGGAAAGGAAAAATCTTCAATCGCAGATAGAGGTTGGAAGAGGGGAAAGAACAATGCATTTTTGTAATTTGTTTTTACCCAATCAGATTCATAACCCCAATAGGATTGTCTTGTGTTCGTAAAACGATCTGAACCATGAAAGGGAGTTCCGAGAGTGATGAGTCGTTTCACCTTTCGTCTGGCTTCATCAGGCAAAATCAAAACGAGGAGTCCTCCCGTATTGTGTGCAATCAAAGTAACTTCGTTAGGTGCCGTTAGGATTTGGCTGGCAAGATGTTTGACAGCCTCTTCCAAGGAAAGGGGGTTTCTGAGAGTGGAAAGAATTCCTACTTTAAAACCCAAATTATCTAAATTGGATTTAAGTCTCGAATAGTAGGAACGCCCAGCCTGAAAACCAGGGACTATCAAAATGTTTTTATCCTTATTGTTTTCCACAAACAAATGGCTGGGGAGATAAAACGATAGAAGCGCCCAAAAACGTTCCAGATATTCTATAAATCGAAACATGAATTAAATAATTCTGCCAGACTCAATTCTTGTCTATGAAAATCAATTCCTACACCAGAAGAATTCCTGAATTGACCGATAACCGTACTCACATAGGATTGCCTTTTAGAATCGTATGCGTTTGAGTTTCTCACTTATTTTATGTTTTGGGTTTTTCTCAAGCTTTCTCTGGGCAAATCCCGGGAATTATGAAGATGCAGCGAAGCTTTTGCCCCAAATTTGGGAAACAAAATACCCCCTTCCTTATGGAAAATTGACTAGAAACGATCCTTTGAAACAGGGGATACGCCAAGTAACCAGAAAAAAGGGTAAGTATTGGATGTACAATTTCGAAGTTTTTATGCCAAAATACGAAAGAAAGGAAACTGTTGCTGTTCCCAAAGTAGAGGGCCGCAGTATTCTCGTATTTTTTTTATGGAATCCAGGGATTTCGGATGAGCCCTACAGGATTGAACTTGGGGAACCACACGAAGGGAAATGATATGGAAAAACAGAAATCGGACCAACTGATCAGAGAAACCATGAAAGCGGCAGGCCTCACAGATGCATTCATTGCCGATTTTATCACGAAGGTGGATGCTGTGAGAAACGGCGAAACCGGAATTGTCAAATGGGAAGAAGTTGGCGATTTAGATCCAAAAACCGATGAAATTTCTTTAGAATCCATACATTCATCCTATCCTACAGATTTAGGTTTACTTTCCAAATTGGTTGTCATCAAACTCAATGGCGGACTTGGAACCAGTATGGGTTTGGACAAGGCCAAGTCCCTGATACCGATTAAGGATTCGATGTCTTTTCTTGCCGTTATGGCAAAACAAATTGAATACATCCGTTCCGAGTATGGGATAGATGTTCCTCTCCTTTTTATGGATTCTTATAATACACAAAAAGACTCACAAAAGGAATTAGAAAAAAACGGATTCAAACAAACTCTTAGAACTAGTTTTTTACAAAACAAAGTTCCAAGGTTAGATGCAGAAACATTTGCGCCCATCCAAAACAAAAATGAAAAAGAAAACTGGTGCCCACCTGGTCATGGTGATATTTATTTTACGATGGTCCAAGAAGGCATTTTGGATGAATTACTTTCTAAAGGTTATGAAATTGCCTTTCTTTCCAATGGGGACAACTTAGGTGCCACTGTTGATCCGCATATTGTTAGTTATCTATTAAAAGAAGACATTCATTTTGCAATGGAAATGACTCCTAAAACTTTAGCAGACAAAAAGGGAGGGGCCATCTACCGCAAAATGGTTGGTGGGAAATTTATAAAATATGAGTTATTAGAAACAGCTCAAGTTCCCAAAGAACATGAAAATGAGTTTAGTGGGCTAGGCAAATTTAGAACTTTTTCAACGAACAATCTCTGGATCAATCTTCGTGCCTTAAAAGAAAGATTTAACCAAGGAAACTTTTCCTTATCACTTATTGTCAATCCCAAACAAGTAGAAGGGAAATCAGTGATCCAATTAGAGACGGCTATGGGAAGTGCTGTGGGAAATTTTTCTAAATTTAAAGGAATCATCATCCCACGAGACAGGTTTGCCCCTGTTAAAAAAACTGAAGATTATTTGATTCGTCGTTCCGATGCCTATGTACTTAATTCTGACTTTTCACTCACGATGACAAAGGAAAGAAAGGCCGCAGGGCTTGGGGAAATTCTTGTCCAACTTGATGAAACCTATTATAAAAAAATACATCAATTCGATCATCTTTTCCAAAAGTATCCGTCTTTAGTGCATTGTGAAGAATTGAAAGTAACAGGTGAAATTTTATTTGATATCCCCATCACGATCAAGGGTAAAGTTCTGTTTCAGAATGTATCGGGTGGATTAAAATCCATTTCTTCATTTGGTAGAAATGAATTTGAAAACGAAACCATCACATTATGAAAATTTATTTTCCACTGCTGGCATTGATTTTTTTTATAAACTGTGGTTCGCCATTTTCGTTTCGTTCGGCTTGTTACGAACGAAATAAATGTTCTACGATAGAAGGTAATTGTTTTTTAAGAAATGACGCATTTTATAAAATCGCGACGAACAGTCCCGATTATAGCGGCCCAGACTTGGCCGCACTTGTAGGAAGTTGTATAGGTTTAGAGAAAACTTGTCGTAAAAACTGCGAAAGCGGAACTATCTTTTAGTTTCGAGTTTTGGTTTACTCTCTAATAAAAGACATTTGGCTTTTTTCTGGAACTAATCCTTTGTCTTCAAATTCACCTGATAAGGAATC
The DNA here is from genome assembly GCF_004770045.1 of Leptospira montravelensis. Lineage (NCBI taxonomy): Bacteria > Pseudomonadati > Spirochaetota > Leptospiria > Leptospirales > Leptospiraceae > Leptospira > Leptospira montravelensis. The sequence goes on along the minus strand of NZ_RQFO01000011.1, from coordinate 233,369 downwards.
GTAGTTAGGTGATAGTTTAATTTTCCATTTGCCTTTTTCTTCTAATAGGTCAGAGTCTACAATGTTTTTGCCACGGAAGATTTCATTTTCATTCCATTTCATGATGATGTTTCCTTCCACATCTTCGGCTTCAATGGTCAAACGAACTGGTTTCACTTTGTTTTTCCCGTCCCAATACATAGCAGTCCAAGGACCAATAAACTTTTGTATGGCGGACTCTCCAAAAGTTTTCACTTTTTTTGTATCGATCACAGTTTCTGAAATCACTGATGTCACAGGTTTTGAAAATAAACTTTCACCGTTTCCGTTGGAAACAGTTTGGATTGCAAAAAAATAAAACTGATTTTTGGTTAGATTTTGTAATTTGAAATTTGTATCTGGAGTTTCTTTGACAAGACTCCATTCAGGATCATTTTTTTTGCGCATATAGATTTTGTAAGACGTTGCTTTGGGAATCGCATTCCAGCTGAATAAAAATTCGCTTGTCTTTCGATTTTCAGAAACATTGAGTTCAGGAGGTTTGATTCCTAAAGACCTGCCGGCCACAAGAGATGGAAACCCAATGTCCGGTTCCGATGGATGACTAAACAAATTTCCCTCAAATTCAGAAGCTACTGCATAAAATGATTCTTTATCAGTGGATTCATTATCTTTGAATTGAAGTTCTGTAGTTTTTGCAATTTCTTTCCATGATCCATTCGATTTACGAAAGATATGATAGGCAAGAGCACTCGGCGAACCTTCCCATTGCAGAATCGTGGTTCCTGCATACAATCCTTTGGAAGCAGTTAGGTTGATAGGCCGTGGTTTTAATACTTCCGAAGGGTCTAAGTGAGCCGAAACATAATAACTCGACTCACCAATCAATTGGTTTCTTTCTGGGACCACTTGGTAGATTTCGCTATCTCCATTGCGACTTGCTTTTAAATCAATGTAGGAAGTTTTTTCTGTTTTGCCTAAAAATCGGTAGATCCTGGCCATTGGATTCCATTTGTAAATGGCATAAGTGGTAGAGATAGGTTGCGGATCCCATTCTAATAAAATTCGATCATTTGTTGGAGCTACCGTTGCCCTAAGGTTAGTTACAGGAAGGATTCCCGCAGGTTTCGGAGGTTCAACCGCATAACCATCGTTTGAATCCAGAGAGGCTTTCGAAAGAAAGTTTTCATCTAAACTAGCCACTCGGTAATTGTAGGCTGTGTTTTTTTGAATTCCAAAGTCTTCAAAGAAAGCTTGTTTGGAAAGCCCTACCAATTGGTATTTGTTATCGATTTTTCGTTTGCGATAGACTTCATAACCTATGGCTCTTTTTTCTCTAGACCAACTTATGCGAATGCGATCGGAAAAATCTCCCCGGGAAGCAAATACTTCTTTTGGAGGATAAAGGTTGTGCTCCCCATATTCTAATGATTCCAAAGCATCATTCAGTTTGTTTGGAGTCAGGAGTTCGTTTTCGGTTTCGGAATCGGCAACATATACAGATTTTGTATATTTAGGGAATGTATCGTATGAAACCCATAGATACCCTTGGTCTCCCCAAGTAGATCCCCAAGAATTCCATACTTTGAATGCTTTCTTTTTATCATTAAAACCTAAAATGACAAGAGACTGGGCTCCTACAATTTCGCCCGTTCCGATTTCAAAAACTGTATCTGGTTTTGGGTCACGAAAATTTTCAAACACCAAATAACTTACAAGCACTGGTTTTTTTTCAATTAATGCAAGTTTGATGGTCGTCAGGTCATGTGGTTCGATTCGATAAATTCTTCGAAGCCTAGCTTTTCTTCCAAACTCAACTATATCAGCTTTCGGTCTTGTGCGGAAACTGGAAGAGGATTCGTTCATTTGTTCTAAAGAGACAGAACCTCGGCTTTCTGCAAGGACCAACGCATCCAAAAGAGATACTGCTTGGTCTTTCCCACTGTTTAATTGGTTGTATATAAAGTTAGGTGAGTAGAGTATTTTTTGTCCATTCGCAGAAGTGGGTGATATGGAAGATAAATTCCGAATCCCTTTTTTTTTGGCTTCCAAATAAGAAATGAGTCCGAAACCCACCGTATAACCTACATTATCTTTGTAAATTCCTTGGTCTGGGGGAGATGGGAATTCATTACTAAGATCCAAACTTCCAGGAAGGTCGGAACTGGTCCCTTGAGCTCGGAACGGGGGGATGGTTTGGTACAGTTCGAATGGATCGGGAACAAGGCCTGGTTTTCTTGCAGAAGTTTTAGATTCAGTTTTCCCGGTAATGGGTTTGGCCTGGAACCCTGCAATGATCACTGAAACCACAATAAAAACGGTTCCAATGGCAATTCTTTGTTTGTTGTTCCTTAACATTTCAGTCCTCTTCTAAATCAAAACTGATGGGAAGTCTATGTGCCATTCGAGTGGGTTTTCCTTTGTCATAACCAGGTGAAAATCGAGCTCTTTGGATGATGCGAATGGCAGCTTCATCAAAACCATAACCGGCTCTACCAGAAACAATTTTGACACCTTGCAAAACTCCATGTTCGTCAACTTGCACCATAACCACCACAGTCTTTTGGCTGATGTTGGCGGCCTTAGCCGCTTCTGGAAAATAAGCTTTTAAATCAAAGTCAATGATGGGAGTGGGAGGACGATCTCCATTAAAGGAAAATAAATACCCGTCTTTATCGGTTCCATTTCCAGAGAGTTGGTTGGGATTTAAGTCTGAGTTATCGGGTTTTTCTTCGGCATCTTTGTTTGATCCTTCCACCCATTCCTGTTTTTCGACAGGAGCAGGACTCGAAGTTCCACCGATGAGTTCGGGAGGAATTTCTTCAAAAGATACATCCATGTCTTCCATCGATGTTTCCTGGAAAGCAGCACTGCTCGGAAGTGTGAGTATAAAATAAATCAGATAACAAAATAAATGCAATCCCACGGAAGCAAAGAGACTGGCCCGAAAGAGTCCGAACCGTCTCAGTTTGTATTGCAGATACAAGGTAAATGATTGCATGAATTGATCTTCTAGTGGTGAATGTTAGGTGTAGAACTAGAGGATTGGTTGTGTTTTCCACTCGTGATAAAACTTGCATGGATTTCCTTAGAAAGAATTTCTAAATGACCAATGATGAGTTTCATTTTACGTGTGAAGTAGTTATTTGCCATCACCACAGGAATTGCCACAGCAAGTCCAGCTGCCGTTGCAAGAAGGGCAGTCGAGATACTACGCATCACCACTTCCGCACCTGAATTTCCTAAAGTTCCTAGGCCATAAAAAGCTTTGATGACCCCGAGAACGGTTCCCAAAAGTCCAATGAAGGGAGTGTTGTTTCCAAGGGTGTTGAGAATCGGAAGTCTTTCTTCCAGACCCAATTTTTCTTTCAAAATTTTCCCTTCCATCAATTCCTCGAGGCCTTTGTGGTTTTCCTTTTCTCGTTCCAATACAAAATGCATGAACCGAGTGTAGGAATTTTCCATAGGATGGGTTTCCAGGAGTTTTTCAGTCCCTTTTAAGTCTCTATGGCGGATAAGAAGAGTGAGCGAATCCAGAAGTGACTCTGATTCTTTGTTAAAATTACGTTTATAAACAATCAACCTTTCAATAAATACAGCAATCGCGAGAATACTCGCAAATAACATAACGAGGAAGATGATTTTTTCCCCAAGGTCTACGAAATCTTGCATTTTTGGAACCTTCTAACGGACAGAATTCTCTACCTTGGACTGTAATCAAAGAGAAAAATTGCAGAAAAAGAACTTAGGTTGATTCCAAGCCGACCTGGGAGAAAGAATGATTCCAAGGATTGGTATGAAGGCAAAAAACATTCTTCCCAGTGTTTTGGGGTTTATTTTCATCATTTTCGGAGTTTCTCTGGTAGTGTTCTATGCTACAAAGTCTTGGGAGACTTTCCTTAATCTTTGTCCCAACAAAGATTTTTTATCTTGGGATGAAAACATCAGACTCAATCAAGTTTTGGATCAGTATGTTGATTTTCGGAATGGGAGTTGGTTTCGCGGGATAATGCCATTTTTGGAAAGCCCCACTTGGCCTCCACTTCGTTCGGTCCTAACTTTTGTTACACTTTACCTACCAATCGATGCTTATGAAACCTATCGAGATTCTTTTTTAGGTTTATTCTTTTTAATTTTAGTGTATCCTGGTTTGGTTTATATCTCTTATCGTATCACAAAATCCTTGTTATGGGCAGGAATTCTCTCGGGACTGATATTTATCCTTACCATCCAAACGGGAGAAGTGCCAGCTTATTCGCTTTCTTCCATGTTAGAAACACAATCCATGTTTTTTCTATTGTTTTCTGTTTATGCAATCTACCGTTTGTACGACGTGGACAACAGAGAATCGGATATTGATTCCAGTACGAAGTGGCTTGTATTCTTTTCTTTGTTTGGTTTCTATTTTACTAAGTATCCGTATGGAATTTTATTTTTTATGGCATGTTTTGCCTATGAATTACTAAGGTCCCCTGCTAAATACAAAGATGCATTTGTATATTTATTAAAACATTATGCGAAAGGTTTAAGGTTGGTGTATTTAGTTTTTGTGGTGCTTATGGTATTTTCTTTACCTATTTTAAGGGTAGTTACAAAAATCAATCTTAACCAAAAAGGATTCAAACAGTTTATGTTTGGAATCACCTTTCTCTTGTTTGTTGATTTATCCATTTATTTTTTCCGTAAACGAGATGAAGTTAAAAAAGTATTTCCAAAAACCGCTGTGGTTCTTTGGATTTATGCGATTTTCCCTGCCTTTTTATGGTTATTTATGAACCCAGACCGGGTCAATGCACTCATTGATGCCCAAATGATTGTGAATGCATACACACGAAGTTTTTTCTTAACACTTTGGACAGAACCAGGACTTGATCCTTCTGTTCCAGGGATATTCGATTTTATATGGGGATTTCGAACCCTAATCATTTTTTCTGTTTTATCTCTTCTTTATTTTTTGTTTCGATCTGGAACCAAATTTCCTTCGAAATTAAAAGATCCTCTTCTTGCGGGGACTTTGATTTTGTTTTTGGAACTTCTCATTTTAGAACTGACTACAGGAAATAAACAACCAAGGCATGTGTTGCAGTTTATCCCTGCCATTGGACTTTTGAGTTTTCTTTGGATTTTACGTTTGTACGAGTTAGCTGAGACAAAAATAGAAAGGTTGGCGTCGGTTTCTGTATTCCTTCTAACTTCACTTTTTGTGTTTTCGAATTCCATGTATTCTCAAGGAATTTTGTCAGGGAAATTTTATGAAACAAAGATGTTTTGTTATCGAGGGATGAATGCGAGTGATTTCCAACCAGCAAGAGAGATCTCCGAACAGATCGTACCTGATAAAAAGTACATCCTCATCAATGCCTTCCATTTTGAAGAAAAGTATAGTTCTCGCGGTCGGGTGCTCGCCTCAGATTTCGATCTTGCCATGAAACTAAAAACATATAAACAAGGGATGGTTCGTAATGATAACAAATATCGTTGGAAGGAATGGACAGATTTTGATTCCGTTCTTTTATTGAGTGATGTTTGCCCGGATAGTTTTGTAGAAGAAAAGTTTGAAAATCGAACGAAAATTTTGAATAGTAAATCAACATTACTGTCTACTTATAGAGAAAGTTCTGGCATTGCCTGCCTTCAAGAATATAAAATTCTCAAATAAAGAAAGGGTATTATGAGTATAGCTTCCTTTTCCATCAAACGTCCCATTTTTATTTCTTCGTTAGTCATCATTATGGTGATTACAGGATTTATTTCCTTAAAACGAATCGGTGTTGATCTTTTCCCCGACATCAATATTCCCTTTGTCGTAGTTTCGACAGTGTATCCAGGAGCTGGACCGGAAGAAATTGAGACTTCCATATCCAAACCATTGGAAGAGGAACTCAGTTCTATTTCCGGCCTCAAACGGATCACTTCAAGAAACCAAGAAGGGATCTCTATGGTGTTTGCGGAATTCAACTTAACCACAGACATTAAATATGCCGAACAACAAGTACGTGATAAAACGGCCCGGGTTAAACCTCTATTCCCCGAATCTTCTAAAGAACCATTAGTCCAGAGGTTTGATCCTTCCGACCAACCAATCATGAGGATTTCTCTTTTTGCTGATTTACCGGAAGGGGAACTCTATGATTTGGCAAAAGAAAAAATTAAAACCAAACTAGAGCAGGTGAATAACGTTGGTGCAGTGAAAATCATCGGCGGTTCTCGCAGGGAAATTCACATTGAACTAGATCGTAACAAAATCAATTCCTACCAAGTCCCAGCCATTGCCATTGGGAACCAAATCAAAAACTCAGGTGTCAATATCCCAGCAGGTAAAGTGGAAGGTGGAGATAAAGAAACTTCCTTTCGAACAGTTGCTAAGTATGAATCCTTATCTCAAATTGAAAACACAGTTGTATCCTTTGGGGGAGAATTTGGGAGAGGGATTTTAGTCAAAGACCTTGGGCAAGTTAAGGACACTCTTCAGGACCGCCAAACATTGGGTATGTTATATGCTCCCATCAAAACGGAAGAACATGAAGAACCCTCAATCATTGGAAAGTTATTATTCAAATACGAACCACCTAAAAAAGAAAGAATTCAAAAAACAGCTCTCTTCTTGGATGTGTACAAACAGTCAGGTGCCAACACTGTGGAAGTGGCCGATGGGATCCTTGGAAAAATTGATACTATCAACGCACAGATCAAAGACCTAAAAGGCGCCCCAAAAGTCATCCTCATTCGGGATGGATCCAAATGGATTCGCGCCAATATTGAAGATGTAACGATTGCCATCATCCTTGGGATCTTACTAGCCGTCATCGTAGTTTATCTTTTTCTTGGAAACGTTCGTTCCACCTTAATTACAGGGATGGCACTCCCCAACTCTATGTTAGGTGCCTTTATCATTATGTATGCTATGGGATTTACCATGAACGTAATGACTTTACTTGCTCTTTCCCTTGCCGTGGGACTTCTTGTGGATGATGCCATTGTAGTTCGGGAAAATATTTTCCGTAAACTAGAAGAAGGGGAATCGGTGATTGTTGCTGCAAGGAAAGGAACAGAAGAGGTTACTCTTGCGGTAATCGGAACTTCCTTAACTGTAATTGCTGTATTCCTTCCCATTGGATTTTTATCCGGGATTGTGGGGCAGTTTTTCAAACAATTTGGCCTCACTGTAGTTTTTGCGATGATCATTTCGTTATTTGATGGATTGACCGTCGCTCCAATGTTATCTGCTTATTTTGCAGGGAAAACCGATATCCATAAAAAGAAGAATATAGTCCTTCGTAACTTTGATAAGTTTCAGGATTTTCTGGACAGAATGTACGGAATCATTATGAAATTTGCCCTAAAAAAACCTTGGGCAGTGATTTTGTTAACCTTTCTTACACTAATTACTAGTATTTTTTCCCTCGCATTTGTGAAAAAGACCTTCTTACCAGCCAACGACCAAGGTGAGTTTATGGTCAATGTGGAAATGGCACCAGGAACTTCCTTACAAGGGACAGCGGAAGTGGTAAAAGAAATTCAGAATGCCATTATTAAAACGGTACCGGAGTTGGAACTTTTGGCAACGGTTGTAGGGAATAGTGATGGAGAATCAAACATCGCCACTATTGGCGTGGCTCTCCTTCCTTCCGAATACCGCAAACGCACCACAGTTGATGTCAAAGACCAAATTCGTGAATATCTAAAACAATACCCGCAAGCAAGACCTAAAGTAAACGACTATTCGGCGATAGGTGGTGGAGTTCAATATCCCTTTAACTTAAATCTAAAAGGTGAAAACTTAAAAGACCTAGAGGCATATTCATTTAAAGTCATGGAAGAATTACGAAAAATTCCTGACCTTACTGATGTGGACACAACTTACAGAACCGGAAAACCGGAATTCCAAGTTGTGCCAAACCGAGCAAAAATGCAAACCGTTGGGGTTGTGGCCGGGGTCATGGGAGCCGAACTTCGTTACCATATCGAAGGTGGAGAAGTCGCTAAGTATTTAGAAAATGGAATCGAATATGATGTAAGACTTAGGCTGAAAGAAGACCAACGAAACTTACGAAAGTCATTCTATGAAACTCGAGTGCCGAACATTCAAAACAAACTCATTCCTCTGAATGCCATCGCCGATGGAAAAGAAAGTAGTTCACCTGCGCGGATCATTCGAGAAGACAGGTCTCGGGTAGTTCCTATCAATGCAAACTTGGCACCAGGTGGGGCCATTGCTTCTGCATCGGAGGCAGCAACCAAAATTCTAAAAGAAAAACTTCCACCGCCACCTGGAATCACATATTCGTTTGTGGGACAATCGGAAGACTTTAAGGAACTATTACAAAACATAGTCCTCGCTTTTGGAATGGCAATCATCTTCATCTATTTGGTGTTAGCTTCACTTTATGAATCTTTTATCACACCGATTACGATTTTATTTGCGATCCCACCTGCGATTTCGGGAGCCTTCTTTGCACTAGCACTTACTGGTGAGATGTTGAATTTATTTAGTATGATTGGACTTATCCTACTTATGGGACTTGTGGCCAAAAACTCCATCCTTCTTGTAGACCATGCAATGCTTGCCATGAAAGAACATGGAATGACAAGAGATGAAGCCATCTTTGATGCCGGATCCAAACGTCTCCGTCCTATCTTAATGACTTCCCTTGCGATGATTGCAGGAACTTTGCCTATTGCACTTGGAATTGGTGAGGCTTCTAAATCAAGAACCGCTATGGGGATTGCGATCATTGGGGGTCTTGTCCTTTCCACACTCATCACTCTGATTGTGGTCCCGGCTGTGTTTGGGTACATTGACCGCATCCGCGAAAAAATTGAGGGAGCTTTCCGCCCTGATTATGAAATTCGTCCAGAGGATTTAGAGGACTAAACCTTTCTCCTAGGAAATACTTTGGCATAAATTTAAACTTGCCCAAACTTTGAATTCGGTGTTCTCTTGCTTACATGTCCAGCGAACGCCGAATCTACAAACGAATCTCCGAAAAAGTCCATCTCACTTACCGTGTGATCCAATCGGGGGCCGGCTCGGCCCAATTTTTACCTAAAGATAAAGGGGAAGGTGATTCCCAAGACATTTCTGAAGGTGGGTTATTATTCCGTACAAAAGAACCAATGCCACTTGGAACTCGTTTGGAATTAGAATTAAGATTCCCTGATGTTAAGTACGTTTTGTACCCTAAGGCAAAGGTGGTCCGATTGGAAGAATTTGGGGAAGGGGCTTTTTATGAAGTGGGACTTGAATTCAGTCAGATGTTCGATGATGACCAAAAACTTCTATTAGATCATATCGGTCGATTGGCCATTTAATCTGAATTAGGTTTCCACCCGATAAACGGTTTTAATCTCAGGTAACACCTATGTTGCAAAAGTTTTTGGCTCTTTTCCGAGGGATTCCTTTGGAACCGATTTCTCTTCTTGCAGTTTATTCTGAGATTATTAGCAAACTATATTTCCTAGGATTTGCATATTGTTTGGCTTATATCCAAAGTGTGTATTTAGAATGGAATGCGGAAGACCAAACAAATTGTATTTTATCTGCCATCCAACTCGTACTTAGTTTCATTTTGGTTTTGACCTCCTTTTTTTATAGAGGTTTTTTTAGTTTTGCTCCCATAGTGGTTCGTTTAACTTTTTTTCTTTTGGTATTGGTCGAAATTGAAACTGGATTTCACGATCCTTCGATTCCCTATTTTGATCCCAGAAATTGGCTTACCATTACTGCCTTACTTGCAACATCTTCCTTCTTTTATCCAGGTCTTGTATGGCAGTATATCTTCGAATGGTCCATCGTACTTCTGCTTTACATCCTTAGGGTTTACTATGCCAACGAAACAACCATCCCAATGGAAACTTGGAGAGAGATGTCCACCATATTCCCATTGTTTCTAGTTGCATTTTTCTTAAACCATTGGTGGTTTCGCACTCGGTACATAGCTGCTTACCGGGGAATGTTACTCGAAGAGAAACGTCGAACTTTTTTCCAAGACATTCATGATAGTTTGGGTTCAAGGCTTACTGATTTAGTTTTGCTTACACAAAAAATGGAAAAGTCACAAGGAGAAGTTACCGAAACTCATCTACACAAACTAAAACAGCTTTCCGAGTCAGCTCTACAATCTTTACGTACTCAAGTACAGGAAGAAAACCAAAGGGAATTGTTCCAAGAGTCCTTGTTAGACGGAATCAAATTATCGATCAAAAAAAGATACAAACTGGCGGGGCGAAATGTAAATTTAGAGTGGGTCGGTCACGGCGAAGAACCTATTATTAAAATAGAAGATCCAGAGATGGCCCACCATATCCTTCAAATTTTTAAAGAAATTACAACCAATGATTTACGGTATGGGAATGGGATTTCCACTTGGAGGATCGAACGAAATTTGGACCATTTAGAATTTCAATTTACTACTGAGTCACAAAGTTTGGAGAATTCAGAAAAATGGACGAAAACTAAAAACCAAGATGGAGAAGTAGTAGGTGTTCTTTTCGGCATTGGTGAACAAGGATTACACCATAGAATTAAATCTTTGAATGGAAATATTAAAATCACCGAATCTCCTTACCAAATCGAAATGAAACTTCCTTTCAGTTTATTTTATTTATGAATCCTATTTATATTGGTATCATCGAAGATAATTTAGATTTTCTCCTCTCGTTATGCGGAGTTTTGGAACAATATCCAAATTTTCACTTATCTACTTGGAATTCTGCAGAAGAATTTTGGGCCAATGGACAATCCAAGGTATGGGACCTGTTAATATTGGATATTGGACTTCCTGGCATGAGTGGAATTGATGTACTCAAAACCTACCATGCCGTTGAGGCAAGAAAGAGCCTTGTGATTTCTGCCTTACAAACCGATGATGCCATTTTTTCTGCTCTTAGGAATGGGGCCTCTGGTTATATTTGGAAATCCGAACTGGATTCTTTACCAGAGACCATTCAAACAATTCTTGAAGGGGGAAGTGTAATTTCTCCTTCCATAGCCGCAAAAGTGTTGTTAAGTTTTCGTAAACCCCAAACAAACCAAGATTTGGGAGTGGGTGTAGAAGTCCTCACTCCGAGGGAAAGGCAAATTTTAGAACTCATTGTGGAAGGAGACAACCCAAACCAAATTGCCTCATTATTTGGAACCACAGTTGGAACCGTCCGCCAACAGATCAAAGCTATCTATAAAAAACTTCAAGTGAACACTCGGGTACAAATGGTGAAAAAAGCCAGGCAATTTGGAATTTTCTAAAAGCATTTTTTTGACTTTCTAAATACTAATTTGCAATTCTGACTTTTATACCATCTGGTAAATGGACAAACCCTAGGAATTACGATATCATCCGAAGATCAACTTACCTAAATACTTACAATTGCAAGCTGAGACTATGGATTGGATCTCTATTTTTTGGGTCAAACTAAGGTTTGTGCTTTGGTTTGGTGTGTACATCGCACTCGTATTTCTAATGAATTGGATTTTGTAAACTCAACTAAAACCCGCTATTTTGGATTAGTTGCCATCATAGCCTTTTAATTTTTATACCATTTGGTACATAGACAATCCCTAAATGTTCCGGTAAAATGAAACCTTATATGCCAGTCTTTCCTATTCATTGATTGGTACTAGCGAACGATTTCCATTTGACAATCTATTTGCCCCCTTGCAAACGCCATCGTGTGTGACCGCCACGGTGGTTTTTTTTGTCATTCCATCAATCGTTTGATTTCTTTTAGAAGTGTGGATTGTCCCAACATCAATTTTTTTTCCGATTCCAAAATGGATTCTTTTTTACCTGGTTGCATAAAGAACTTTTCTAAAACCGCTTCTCTCAGAGTTTCTTCAAACCACATCCGGGTTTGGTTTTCGCGATTTTTCGCATAATATCCGTTTGTTTTTGTGGTAGAAATATAATCTAAAATCAGTTTCCAGATTTCATCAATTCCTTTTCCGCCAATCCCACTGCAAGTGGTGGCTCTAGGTGTCCATTTGGATTCTGGCATTGGGAAAAGGTGGAGGGCTGATTCGTACTCCACACGAGCACGCATCGCAAAAGGTTCATTGGCTCCGTCCGCTTTATTAATAGCAATCAGGTCTGCCATTTCCATAATTCCTCGTTTGATTCCTTGGAGTTCGTCTCCGGCACCGGCTAACATGAGTAATAAAAAGAAATCCACCATGGAGTGGACTTGGGTTTCGGATTGTCCGACACCTACAGTTTCTATGATGATGGTATCGAATCCGGCAGCTTCACAAAGATACATGGATTCACGAGTTTTTCTAGCAACTCCTCCCAGAGAACCACTACTAGGTGAAGGGCGGATGAAGGCATTTTCTGATTTGGAAAGAATCTCCATCCTTGTTTTGTCACCGAGTATGGAACCTTTGGTTCTTTGGCTACTCGGGTCAATGGCAAGGACGGCCAATTTATGATTTTGTTCTAGAAGGTAACTTCCAAAACTTTCGATAAAGGTAGATTTACCAACCCCGGGAACACCAGTGATCCCAATCCGAATGGAATTTCCCACTTTTGGCATCACAAGTTCTAGGACGGCTTGGGCTTTGTCATTATGGACTTCTAAATTACTTTCCACAAGTGTGATGGCTTTGGAGAGGTGGGTGCGGTTTCCCGAAAGAATCCCTTCGGCAAGTTCGACTACAGAAATTTCTTTGCGGCTTAATGTTTTTCTTTGGTCACGGATGTAAGGAGAAATGGCTGGGGCATCGGCCACACCTGGATTGACAGAAAGTGCCGATTTGGGATTCGTTTTACCAGAATCCTGATTCTTTTTGCCAATGTCCTCGTTTGGTGTTTCCATATTGATTTTTTATAAAAGATCCTAATAAACACCGATCCACTGATAAATTTCAGCAAATCGGTGTTTGGTGGGATAAGACCCTTGTCTAATTTAGAACTTAGGCAGCTCTTCTTTCACCAAGAAGGATGTTCAGAATTTGTTTGGCAGCTTCTGAAATCACAGTTCCCGGTCCAAAAATGGCCGTAGCACCTGATTTGTAGAGGAAGTCGTAGTCTTGGGCAGGAATCACTCCTCCCACAACCACGAGCACATCTTCTGCTCCCAGTTTTTTTAACTCTTCAATCACTTGTGGTACGAGAGTTTTGTGACCGGCAGCAAGGGAAGATACTCCCAAAATATGGCAGTCATTCTCTACTACTTGTTTGGCGACTTCGGCTGGTGTTTGGAAAAGTGGCCCGATATCAACGTCAAAGCCCATATCCGCAAAACTAGTGGAGATTACTTTGGCACCACGGTCGTGTCCGTCTTGTCCCATTTTGGCAACCATGATCCGTGGACGGCGACCTTCTAATTTGGCAAATTCATCTGCAAGGTCTCTTGCTTCTAAATACCCTTTGTCTTCGGAAATTTCAGAGGAATACACTCCAGAGATAGAACGAATCACAGCTTTGTACCTCCCAAATACTTTTTCCATTGCATAAGAAATTTCACCAAGAGAAGCACGTTTTCGTGCAGCATCCACTGCGAGTTCAAGAAGGTTCCCTTCACCGGTTTCAGCACATTTGGTAATGGCGTTTAACGCAGCTTCTACGGCAGAACTATCCCTATCTTTTTTCATTTGTTCCAATCGTTTGATTTGGGCAATCCGAACGGCAGTATTATCAATGTCTAAAATATCAAGAGGGGCTTCCTTATCCAAACGGAACCGGTTGACCCCAACAATCACATCCTTTCCAGAATCGATACGGGCTTGTTTTCTTGCCGATGCTTCTTCGATTCGCATCTTAGGAATTCCTGTTTCGATTGCCTCTGCCATACCACCTAACTTTTGTACTTCGGTGATGAGGGCCCAGGCTTTGTGGACTAAATCGTTTGTGAGTTTTTCTACATAAAAAGAACCACCCCAAGGGTCGATGACTCGGTGGATGTTAGTTTCTTCTTGGAGATAAATTTGTGTATTTCTTGCAATCCTTGCTGAGAAGTCAGTAGGAAGGGCAATGGCTTCATCCAGTGCATTTGTATGTAGAGATTGTGTGTGACCAAGAGCTGCTGCCATCGCTTCGATACAAGTCCTTCCTACGTTGTTGAAAGGGTCTTGTTCCGTGAGTGACCAACCAGAGGTTTGGCAATGTGTTCGTAGAGCCAAAGACTTAGTCGATTTGGGTTGGAACTGGTTGACTATTTTTGCCCAAAGAAGCCTTCCCGCACGCATCTTCGCGATCTCCATAAAATGGTTCATCCCGATGGCCCAGAAAAAAGATAGGCGAGGGGCAAACTCATCCACAGAAAGTCCTGAAGCAATTCCTGTTTTGATGTATTCCCATCCATCGGCAAGTGTATAAGCAAGTTCTAAGTCTGCCGTAGCACCCGCTTCTTGCATATGGTATCCCGAAATGGAAATGGAATTAAACTTAGGCATGTACTTGGAAGTATAACCAAAGATATCAGCAATGATTTTCATGGAATGTTTCGGTGGGTAAATGTAAGTGTTACGCACCATAAACTCTTTCAAAATATCATTTTGGATGGTTCCAGAAAGTTTGTCTTTAGAGACACCTTGTTCTTCTGCCGCCACTATGTAGAAGGCAAGGACCGGGATGACTGCACCATTCATAGTCATGGAAACAGACATTTGGTCCAGAGGGATTTGGTCGAAGAGGATTTTCATATCCAGAACCGAATCGATGGCCACACCGGCCTTTCCCACATCTCCCACCACACGTTCATGGTCAGAGTCGTAACCACGGTGAGTGGCAAGGTCAAAGGCAACAGAAAGACCTTTTTGTCCGGCAGCTAAATTTCTACGATAAAAGGCATTGGATTCTTCCGCTGTGGAAAACCCAGCATATTGGCGGACGGTCCAAGGTTTATTCACATACATTGTGGAATAAGGGCCACGTAGGTAAGGAGGAATCCCTGCCGCATAGTTTAGATGTTCCATTCCTTCCAAATCCGTTTTCGCATAACGAGATTGGATGGAGATTCCTTCTGCTGTTTGCCAAAGGGAAATGGACTTGGGATCCGGTTTTCCTTCGCTAAAAGAAAGGGGAGTATTTGCAAAATTTGGTTTGTTCATGTTTATTTCCCGATCCATTTGGTTTGGGCTTTTTCCATAAATTCCACGATGTTTCGTTTCATATGGATGAAGTCGTCGATTCCGAGCGATTCTGCTTGGGTGATGAGATCTTTTGGGTATCCTGCCAGGAGTTTCCAAGAGTTGGGAAGTAGGGATTTCATTTCCGAGGCAAATTCAGGAAGGTATGCCGCATACTCTTCGTCAGACGAACAAAGGACAACGATTTCGCATCCCTGTTCTTTGGCCTTTGTTACCCCATCTTTCACAGAAGAAAATCCTAAGTTGTCTATGATTTCATATCCAAGGCAACCAAGGAAATTGGAACTAAAACCAGCGCGAGCTTTTCTCATGGTCAGATCCCCAATGGTGAGTAAAAAAACTTTTGGAAGTTTTTTCCCTTCCGCCACATGATTATCTGTGAGATTTCTCCACTTGTCAAATTCATAGGAAAGACGAACCGGTAGAAGTCGTAAATAGGTACTTTGTTTTTGGGTAGAGATTTGTCCTTTCGTTTCTTCTAGAGAACTTTTTAGTTCTGGGTGTCTTTCGGAAGCGAGAGGGTATTGGTTTGTTCCCAGTAAAATTTCTTTTTTGTTGGCCAGGGCATTTCTTTTTTTCTCTGCACGGACACTAATTTCTTTTTGGATGGATCCATTTTTCAGTGCCTCTCCAAACCCACCATCTTTCTCCAATTCCTGAAATTTAGCCCAAGCAGTTTCCGCTAATTTTTTTGTGAGCACTTCTAGATAATAAGATCCGGCAGCTGGGTCTTCTACTTTGTCTAGGAAGGATTCGTAACGGAGGAGGAGTTGGGAATTTCTTGCGATTCGTTTGCCTAACTCTTGTTGTGCGGAGTATTCGGAATCAAATGGTAATACGGTAACAAAGTCAGCCCCGCCCATTACAGCAGACATGGCAGAGGTGGTTCCTCTTAACATATTTACATGTGGGTCGTAAGCCGTGAATTGAAAATTGGAAGTTCTTGCGACAATCAGGGCAGGAAGTGTTTCCCCAAGACCTGGTTTGTATGCATTTAAGATTTCAGTCCAAAGGATACGAAATGCACGAAATTTTGCAATTTCTGTGAAATAGTCAGAACCAATTCCCATCCAAAACCAAAGGTTGGAACTTGCCTCTTCGATGGAAACACCGGCATCAAGATGGCGGTTTAAATAATCCACTCCCCAAGAAAGAGAATAAGCCAGTTCTTGTCCAATAGAGGCGCCAGCATCACGAAGGTAATAACTATGAATGCCCACTCCCGCAAATCCTTTGGTTCCTGCAAGTGAAGAGAGGGTTTTGCCTATTGTATTTTCATCGGTTCCTAATTCTCCGTTTTTTAAAGCAGATCCATAAGGGTCAAAATCACTGAGTACAGTGTTATGCGAAGAAATAAGTTTCTTTAATGAGTCCGAGAAAGTTGGTGTTTTATCACCCAAAGCAACCACTAGGGGAAGGTTTCCTGTAAGGCCAGCCAATCTTTCAAGGTCAGCAGAGGAGTTAATTTTTAGTGTCGGCGATTTCTCGTTTTGTGTTTCAGCAACTAGAACTACAGCATCAGCCCCATTTTTGGAAAGGTTGGTGAGTTCAGATTCAGCACTAACAATTTCTGTGACATGCCAGCCTGGATTTCGTTTATAAACTCGGGGAAGTTTGGAAAGGTCTTCTTTGCGGTAGAAAGGTTCAATTTTGAAACCTTCTTCGGTTTCCCAAGTGACTTTATCCCAAGGACTGCCTTTTAAATCTTTTAGGATTTGGTTTTTCCAATCCTCAGTGGATACTTCAGGAAAGTCTGAAAATAAAAATTCGTTCAATTTATTCCTCTACGATTTGGTAATCTTCCATATACCCTGGAAAGTCGCCTAACCCACGTGTGAAGGTGAATTTTGCCGGATAAACAACTAGTCGTCTGCCTGATTGTAAAAACGTACCTGACATTAATGTAAAAGGGGAAGCTACAATAAAAGCAGCAGTTCCTAATACGGTTCCTGCAAGTCCCATCGGGCGCGCTAAAATCAAATCAATCAACATTTCGCCACCAGAGGGCACTTCTCTTGCGGATAAAGTTTGGGTCCATAAGAGACAAATTAAGAAAAGGATGGACAAGGGTCGTGTTTGTTTCATAGGCTGATCACTCGGGCTTTCATCTGATGAAATCTCGAGAATGATATCCCTGTAAAGTAAGAAATATGGCTAAAGAAATTGTTTTGTTTGTTCTCTATTCTATTGTGCATCTTTTTGCGATCGCAACGATCACAAGAGAAGATGTTTTTTATCTCCCGTCCAAAATCATCCCCATACTGATTCTCATTGTGGCCCTTTTTCGCTACTTCCCCAGTTTGGAAAAACGAGGCAAATTGATTGCGATAGGGCTTGTGTTTTCTCTTTTTGGCGATAGTTTTTTGGCCTTACCCCAACAAGGATATTTTGTTTTTGGTCTTGGATCCTTTCTCATTGCACAATTGATTTATTCTTACGCTTTTACCTTGGATTCAAAGATCAAACCCATCCTTGCCATTCCCTTTTTACTTTTTGGTTGCTCCTTTTTTCTAATACTTGTACCAAAGTTAGGATCCCTACTTGTTCCCGTTGGTGTTTATATTTCTGCCATTTGCCTAATGGGTTGGCGTGCTGCTGCTAGAAACTCCAACTCCAAAGCATTTTATTTGGGTTTAATTGGGGCACTGGTTTTTATCCTTTCGGATTCGATCATTGCCTATTCTATGTTTCTAAAACCAGAAATGGACAGATTCACTGCTTCAATGGGAATTATGGTAACCTATTATATAGCGCAGTTGCTAATCTATTCTGCTACAAAGGTAGAAGAGATTGATATTCAAACTGTGAAAAATACTTGATTCACTTGCAACTCGCGAGTATCGTACTTATGGTTTTTAAAAACCAGGGAATGGGATTATGAAATCACTAAAAAAAACATCCTTTATTGAGGCAGTTGCGGCTGCGATTGAACATGAGGTTCAATGTTTCAATTTTTATCTAAAACTTTCCGAAAGTTTGCCAGAAGGTCAAATCAGAGAATTATTCAGCCAACTTGCGTTAGATGGTGATGAGCACATTAAATTCATCAAAGAAATCTATAAAAGTGCAGAAGGGAAAGAACTTCCTAACTTAAAACAACTTTCTGAAATTGAAAAATTTCATTCTTCCACCATCCAAAAGGTAATGGAAAGACTCGATCGAAATAAAAATGAAGAAGTGAAAGCAGACGAAAGAAAAGCGATAGAACTTGCCATCAGAGAAGGGGAAGACGCTCGTAATTTTTATGCTACCATTCGTAACAAATTTCAAGATCCAAAAATCAATTTGTTATTCCAAAAGTTGGCCAATTTCAATGAATCCAACAATTCATTGTTAGAAGCCCAAGCTATGGCGATGGAACAGTCAACTCCTGCGGACCAAGTTTTTTATTGGGAAGATGAGGAGCTTTTGGAACAAGTCAATCGTACTGCAAAAGCTGCTTCTAAACCAAAAGTTTCGAAACCGACATCAAAACCACAATCGGCAAAAACAAAAACCTCTGCTAAAAAAACTTCTAAACCTGCTGCAAAACCTGCTAACAAGAAGTCGGCGAAAAAGGCAGTGAAAAAATCCGTAAAGAAAGCTGGTAAAAAAGCAAAACCTGCGAAAAAGAAAGGTAAGAAAAAATAGTGAAATACCAAGTAACTCATACATTTCCCGTTTCCCTTGAAAAACTTTTGCACGCAAGGGAGGAAAGATACAAACATCTAGATCAGTTTCCTGATTTAAAAAATGTAACTTTGTTAGAAGAAACCAAAGAAGGGAATATCATTCGCCAAAAACGAAAAGTGAGTTTGGAAGGATCCATGCCTGCCGTTCTATCGGCGGCTTTAAATGACCTTTCGCTTTTGGAAGAATCAACTTTTGATATTACTACCAACACTCATGAATTTAAAATCTCTCCTCCAGGGAAAGACAATGTATTTGTGATCAAAGGAAAAAGTAAATACGAAGAGGATGGGGCAGAATCCAAACGTTCTTACGATGTGGATGTAGTTTCTAGTCTTCTATTTGTCTCGCCCATTGTCGAAAAGGCCATTGAAGAAATTCACAAACATAGTTTAGAAAAAGACAGAAAATCCATCGCCAAATTTTTGGGGGTTGAATCCTAAGTAGAAGTGAAGTCTTCTTCTCCTAGTTTTTTACGATCTGTTTTAGAACTCAATTTGACGATCCTCATTATGGGGAACGTCACTTTGTTTGCCAAACTCCTTCCCTTTCCAGCTGTCACAATTATCTCTGGTCGCGCACTGTTTTCCGTTCTAATCCTTGGTTTGTTTTTTTGGCTTCGTGGAAAGTCAGTCTCCTATCGCAGTTTTAAAGACTTTTTGTTTGTTTTTGGGATTGGGATTTTATTTGCTCTGCATTGGGTTACGTATTTTCACTCCATCCAGGTTTCCACTGTGGCTGTGGGGATGTTGTCACTTTTCACCTATCCTGTGTTTTCTGCCATCTTAGAACCAATGTTTGGTGGAAAACGCCCTGACCCCTTTGCCTTCTTTCTCGCCTGTTTTTCTTTTTTTGGACTCTTTCTTATTGTGCCAGATCTTTCTTGGGACAACCAAATGTTCCAAGGAGTTGTTTGGGGAGTAATTTCTGCAGTTCTTTATGCCATACGCAATTTGCTTACCAAAGAAATGCATGTACATTATCCGAGTGCACAAATTCTTTTTACCCAACTCATTGCCACAAGCCTTGTCCTCCTTCCCTTTGCCGATGGGTTATTTGTGATGCTCGCAGAACCCAAATACCTCGTATTCCAAGTGGTTCTTGCGGGAGTCTTTACGTCCCTTGCACATACCATTTGGATTCGCAGTTTATCCAATTTGTCAGTGACAACGGCAGGGACTTTGTCAACGCTAAGTCCCATTTACGGGAGTTTGGCGGCATGGTATTTTTTGGGAGAAGTTCCTCCCGAAAGGCTTTGGTTAGGTGGTGGAGTGATTTTGTTTTGTGCGGTTTTGGAAGTGTTTCGTAAACAAGCGGAAGGTGGGAAAGGAGGAGAAGAGGAGAAGGTTTAAGAATTCTCCTCTATCCAAATAGAGCCTTAAATTGTCGGACTATATTTTACCAGTAACTCTTCCAAAATTTTGGGAGGAGTTGTAAAATAAGGATGATCGCGATATATTTCTTGGTACTTATGCTCATTGAAATCTTCATATTCGCAATTTAGTTCCTTCACTTGTTCTTTCAGGCGGCGAACGAGTGGCATAGAAAAACGAGGATTCGTCGGATCGATCCAACCATTGTTTTGAAAACTTTTCATTTTTTTGGAACATCGACAGGGATTTTTTTCGTTCATAAGTCCACATTTGTCATCCATAAAAGAGTAGAGGTCTTTTCTCGCTCGACTCAATCGTTTACGAAAAGCTTCATTCGATATATTTAGTAGTGCCGAACTTTCACGATCACTAAGTCCCATTAAGTCAGCAAGGATCAAAGCGATCCGTTGTTCTCTATCTAAACATAATAACATTCCCAAAGTACAAGAGGCCTTTGCTTCTTCTATCAAAACTAAGTTTTCTGGACTAGAAAGTTCGTTTGCCGGTATATCTATATTTGGCATTTTTTCTAATTCATTTGCATAGTCTGAAAAGCCTGTTGTTATTTCTTCCAACATCCCTCTTTTCCCATTTAACGCGTGATTTATGGAAATCCTATAAGCCCATGTTTTAAAACTGGCTCGAGTTGGATCATATGCGGCAAGATTCGTTGCAATTTTTAGAAGCACTTCTTGAGTAAGGTCTTCCGCTTCTTGCGGATTCAACAAGATACGACGAATGACATTATAGATCCAAGTTTGTATTGCGGAAAGTAACGATTCCAAAGCACGGCGGTCTCCCGTCCGCGCTCTTTCGATGAGTTGTATTTCCTCTGGTTGGTTTGTTTTCATTACAGTGGTTGCCGTTCGAACATTTCAAAGACCAAAGTCTGTTTCATCAATGCGAAAAATTCTTTTCCTATTTCCATGTTTTGGAGTGATTCTCCAGCCTTATGGCAATCCTCTACATTTTCCCAGTACAAAAGATCCAAAAGAATCCCTTCTCTAGTTTTTGACCGGAAGGCTCGCCAAGCTAAAAAACCTGGTTGGCTTTGCATTAGAGGTAACATTTGTTTTCTCATATTGTGGTACTTTTCAGAATCCTCAATGGCGCATTCAACGATGGCAATTTCAATCGCTGTCGTTTGCGGTAGGCTTTCCAGGGTTATTAAATCTTGGCCTTGGCTTTTTAAACTTTCTAACATAATCAGTGTTTCCTTAGAGGACTTTTGGCCTCTATATTGGATACACACCAAAAGGAAGGTTGTGACAGAAGAGGGGAAAAAAAATTGAGTTTTCTGGACGATTTTTTGTAAAGGAAATAGTTCCGATTTTTCACTTTCAATTTTGTACAATTTAAAATTTGATTCCGAGAAAACAGGAAACTCACAAAAACGAAACCTAACAAAAATAAATGGAAATTCTCACATTTCTGTTTGACAAACCTCTCGTTTTCTAGTCTTTACTATCCTCTTGTAGAAATAATAAATTTCGACAAAGGAGTTCGTTGTGAAGAAAATTATTTTTTTTCTTGTTTTGGCTGTTACCGTTTTTTATTGTCAGTCGGGCGATAAAACATCTCTAGAAGAATCAAAAACGATTTTAGAAGGGAATTGGATATTAACGAATAATTGTGTTCAAAATCCTGGCCCGAGTGCCACAGCTTGGCTCATCATTAGCAACAACCGGGATATCAAATCTTGTTATAAAAAAACTAGTTCTGTTGTGAAGGGATCACTCATCAAACAAAGTGAAGGAAATTATAATATCAACTGGTCAGAAGGTCCTGCTTCTACAGCAGAATATCCGGTGGGTGGCCCTTTGAATTTATTTGGAATGACTACAGAAGGAGTTACTGTTTGTTATACTCGGGTTAAAAGTGCCAAACAAAACCCTCCAACATTTTGTAAGTAGTGAAAAAAGTTTTGTTACAAATAGAGTTTTGTTGTTAAGATAAAACTCCCCCGCGCCACCGATGGTAGCGGAAATCCTTTCGCAAAGCGAAAGATTGGAGCGGACAGCGGGATCGCCTAATGGAAAGTATGTGAAGACTGATTCCCATTGGCGAGGCGCCCGCAAAACTTAACAAAAAAACGAATTCATTCGTGTAAGTGGTGGATGACTTGGATTAGTTTTTCTTGGACTTCTTTGGCAATTTTTTCAAGTTCAGGATTTTGGACCAGTTTGGTCATCGTCATAGGATCAAAGATGGAAACTTTGGTTTCGCCGTTTTTTTCTTCGGTGACCACTACGTTGCAGGGAAGTAATAAGCCAATTTCATCTGCGGTTTGTAAGGCTTTATGCGCAAAACCAGGGTTACATGCTCCAAGGATGGTGTAACGTTTGAATTCCACTCCAATTTTTTCTTTAAGAGTGTTTTTGACATCGATGGTGGTAAGAACCCCGAAACCTTCTTTTTTTAAGGCTTCGGTTGTGTCGGTGATTGTTTCTTCAAAACTTTTTTTTCTGTGAACGGTGAGTCCTAACATAAATCCTCCGCTGGGTCTATACCCCATAGGGTATATGGGATTTGGGAACTTGCAAGAGAATTTTATTTAAGTGAGGAAAAAGATCATTCCTTTTTGGGAAGTTTTTGCATTTCTTCCACACTGGGAAGTTGTTTTGACATATGACGGATTTCCCCAGAGGCATTGAGGAGAAAGTATTGCGGGAGAGGTTCTGTTTTAAGAGAAGCAAATCTGTCATCCAAAATCAGAGTTTGGAACTCTTGTTCTCTTGGGGTGTAGTTGAGGAGTACATAAGTGCCAAGGTCGGGTTTTCCTTCACCGCATTCCAAACCCTGTAACATTTCACATCGGGATTTAGTGACGGCAAGAAGAATGAGTTTTCCTTCTCGTGAAGCTTGTCCAAAAGCAAAGGATTTGTTGTGGCCCCAGTGGATTTCTTGGCTAACCATTTCGTTGATTTTGATATAACCAAAAACAAGTAACAAAATGAAAAGTGGCATGGATAAAAAACCAAGTAGGTAAAAAACACGAGAATATTTCTGCATACAAGGCAATGGAACCCAAACACCCAGTTCCCGCCAAGTTGAATTTTTAATTGCATACAAACAAAGAAAGTTTAAAAAAAACTACACCTCCTTATTCCCATAACAAATCTGGTTTAAAGAGAGAAACCTTAGGAGAAATTAATGGAGATTTGGTATACCGAAAAATTGGAATTAGAAAAAGGGCGAGCTGTAAGTTACCGGGTAACAAAAACAATCGAAAGCCTACAATCTCCGTTCCAGAAAATCGATATTTTTGAAACACAATCCTTTGGCAGAATGTTTACACTTGATGGTGTAACGATGGTTACTAACAAAGACGAACATTCTTATCATGAAATGATTGCCCATATTCCGATGATGAGCCATCCCAATCCGGAATCAGTCCTTGTGATTGGTGGGGGAGATGGGGGAACAGTTCGTGAAGTATTAAAACACCCTTCTGTCAAAGAAGTTGTGTTATGCGAGATTGACAAAGCAGTTGTGGATATTAGTTATAAATATTTTCCTGAATGTGCTGATGCCATGAAAGATCCTAAAGTCATTCACCACTATGATGATGGAGCAAAATTTGCTCGTGACAACAAAGGTCGTTTTGATGTGATCCTTGTGGATTCGAGTGATCCTGTAGGTCCTGCGGAAGTTTTGTTCAAAGAACCGTTTTTTCGAGACATGGCAAGTGCCTTAAAACCAACGGGAATCATTGCCACACAAGCAGAATCTTTTTGGTATCATGGAGATGTGATCTCTTCCCTCTTCGATTTTATTCCTAAAATTTTTCCTGAGTATGGTTATTATTACACAACCATTCCTACGTATCCTTCTGGAATCATTGGATTTACATTTTTATCGAATGCGATTGATCCTTATTCGGTAACACCAGATCCAAAACGAGTTCCTAAAGGCCTCAAATATTATAGTCCAGAAATTCACAAAGCGGCTTTTGTACTTCCTGAATTTGCAAAAGCTTATATCAAACGAAAAGGCTAAAACTTTGTGAAAAAGATTCCTGCCTTCTTTTTCCTTTCCTTTTTTTTGTCTCTATCTGGGATTCCTGTTCTTTGGACCCAGGAAACAAAAGCAACGAAATTGGAATTAGAGGCGGAATCTTTTGAGGAACGAGGGTATCCTAAAAAAGCAGAAGAACTTCGTTTGAAAGTAAAACGGATTCGCGAAGACCAGTTTCGTGATCGAAACGTCCAAAAAAACTATCCTATCACTTCTGATATTCCTGCTACTAACAACGGTTCTTTGGTGTGGAATTTGGGAACTTGGGAGATAGGATTTCGGGGTATGAGTCAGTTTGGAGTATTTTCTTCTGGTAAAGAATCTGCGTTAGACGATGGACGTATCGCTTTTCAGGCAGGATCACCGTATTATCCTCGTTCGCCGATTGGATATCAAAACATTCGGTCTCTTCCTTTTACTTACGATTTAAAAAATCCCTATGAAAACTCCAGGTCTTTTTCGCCTAGGATTGCATATAAACACAAGTCAGCGAAATGGGGGTTGGAATATAATTACTTTCAATTTCAAACAACTAACGAATATCTTTCTTTGGGTTTTGCTTCTGGACCATTATCAGCGATTCATTCCGATCGGCTTTATAATTCCGAACACAACTTAGTGGTTAAAATCTACGAAGAATACTCAAAAAGTATAGGTTTTAGTTGGGATTTTGGTCTTAGGACCGGTACCTTTCATACCAATTCCGTTTTTTCGTCTCAATCTTTGGGGCAGACAGGAGTTATGCGAGATACGATTCAATATCTAGCGCCAAGTGCAGGGTTTAGGTTCTATCACAAATTGGGAGAGGGGTTGTCTTATGATTTGGGAGGGGCATTGTTTGTTACACCTCTTGGTAAACTAAATTATAGACGCGATGTTCTGACTCAAGCGGGTGGGGCACGTAGATTTGGGGAAGGACTCACCATTAATGATGAGGCATATTCTTTATTTTCAGAAAAACCAATCCAGACTTCGATCACAGGGATTGATTTGCTCGGGCAATTTAACTGGCAACCATTGGAACACCACAAATTCCATTTAGGCCTACAAATCATTCAATATATATGGAGGGCAAATGAATCTTCTGCTCCAGGGATTCGTGCATTAAACGCAGAGTCTTTTGATTCGGGAGTCAGAGATTATTATTTAAGTTCTGCATTTTATGAAGCAGATGGCCGGGATAAACGTCCTTCCAGAAGTTACCTAGTTTCGAATTTATACTTCGGATATACTTATGTCTTTTAGAATGAATTTATATACGATTTCACTGATTCTCATTTCTTTTTTAGGAATGGGTTGCGGGATTTCACTTCGCGTTTACCGTCCATTCCCAAATGAAAAATCTTTTGATTATATAAAAAAAATGGATCATATTCAGGTTCTAGTCAAAGATGAAAGTCGAATGAAAATGGGAATCTACGATGGGTATTTTTTTCAGCCAGAAGGTTTACCAAATGAATACGGCCCACTTTCTTATTTGATACGAAAAGAACTTTCATTACGTGGTAACCGTTTCCCTTTGTTAATCGATCGTGGTGGTAAGATTTTTATCGACGAGTTTCAGTTAGCTTCAATTGACAGATGTTCTAAAAATTTAACGTTTGTACGTTTGAAAGCAAGGGTTCAAATTGTAGGTTATGCTGAAGAGGAATTTTCTTTTTATGATGAAATCGATTCACATGTCACCAATTGTTATTTAACGGGAAGTTTATTAACGATTGTACCTCTAATCTGGTACGTTCCGTATAATGGTTTTCGAGGGAATCGGGAAGATCAGTTGAACCAATTGGGAAGAAATTCCTTATCTGAATTTTTTACTAAGTTGGAATCTTTGTCAGGATTTAACGGAAGTTTGCCAGTGGAAGAACTAAAGGAAACATTGCCGACAAAACCAAAACAAATCCCCGCCAAACAAGAACCAGTGGATCCGAAATTAAAGGAAATTCTTGAGAGTTTATGAAATTTCAAGTTCTCTTTATTTTAATTTGGATTGGTTTTAGTGTAACGCAGTGTTATTCTTTAGAAAAACAATACAATTACGGAAACCCTTATTTACCAAGTCCTGAATTTGCAGAAGACGATCCACAATTTGAAGAAGGGGAACCAGTTTGGATCTTAGACCAAACTGGAAATTGGATTTTTTCACTTCCTTCCAAACTAGTGCTTTGGAACCTAAAAGCAGACAACCATCATATTTCCAAAGAAACCAAAGATTATTTGATCCGTTATATCAAAGAGAATAATTTACGGGATGTTAAGGTGCGTTTTAACCAATATGCACCACTTTCGGAATGGAAGCGCCTTCCGAAAAATAAAAACATCAATCCAGTGGTTCGATATTTTTTTGGATCCATTTCGTTGTTAGCTTATACTTTTTTGCCAGGCCGTTTGTTTGCGGGAACCATTGGCGGTGATCATTATAATTCCTTTACGAACACAATCAATGTCTATTCTGATTTGCCTCCTGTAGTGATTCATGAAGGCGGGCATGCCAAAGACTTTGCACAAAGAGAAAAAAGAACCCTTTATGCGGCTGTTTATGCCATCCCTGTGATTGGGGCTTTGTATCATGAAGCACGGGCCTCTGATGATGCCATTAATTACTTTGCCGAAAAAAATGACAAAGAGCAACTCGATTCATCTTATGAATTACTTACGCCAGCTTATTCTACATATGTTGGAGGAGCAGTTGGAGATGTGGCAGCAAACCCTATCACTGCACTGACTGTAATTCCTGGGCATATTTATGGTCGTTATAAAAAACGAGATATAGACAAAGAATTAGAAAAAAGAAAACAAAAGATCCAAATTAAGGAATCCAAGTGAATTTAAAACCAAGGTCTAATTTCATTCAAAAATATAATTCGCGTAGAGATCATTTACAATCTTTACTTTGTATTGGTCTTGATCCCGAATTGGAAAAGTTACCAAAAATTAGTTTGGATTCCAAAGCTCCACTTGTCCATTTTACAGAAACTATCATTCGTTATACACATTCTTATGCAGCGGCATGGAAACCCAATGTGGCCTTTTTTGAAAGAATAGGGGCAGAGGGGTATTTTGCATTAGAACATATGATTCGAGTGATGAAAGAGGTTTCACCAGAAGTTCCGATTGTGATGGATGCTAAACGGGGGGACCTGGCCAATACTTCCAAAGAGTATGCTAAGTATTTTTTTGAAACGTTGGGTGTGGATGCCCTGACTGTCAATCCATACATGGGTCGAGATAGTTTGGTTCCGTACCTAGACTTAGGTGGTTATATTTTTGTTCTCGGACTCACATCAAACCCTAGTTCACAGGACTTCCAAAAACAAAAACTTTTGGGTAAGGGCATTTATCTTTATGAAGAAGTGAGTGACCAGATGGCAAAGTTAGCGGAGGAGTACCCAGACCAAGTAGGACTTGTTGTGGGAGGAACTCATCCATCGGAGATTCAGTCGTTACGGACTCGCCATCCCGAATTGTATTTTCTTATCCCTGGGTTTGGTGCGCAAGGTGGGGAATTAAAATCGATAGTGCAAGCTTCGGGAAAACGTTCCTTGATTAATTCTTCTCGGGGAATTACTCTCAGTTCTTTAGAAGAACATTTTGGTGAAGTAGCAAAAAAGAAATCAGAAGAAGTACATCTACAAATGAACCAACTCTTTCTCTAACGGTCTAATGACCAAAAGGGAAATCAGTGAAAGAAACTTTAGCTATTGTTGGTACAGGAATCGCAGGTCTTGGTTCCGCATATTTTTTAAAAAATGATTTTGATATAACGATTTTTGACAGCGCCGATTATATCGGAGGTCATACAAACACAGTGATGGTAGAAGAAGAAGGGATTCAGATCCCTATTGATACCGGTTTTATTGTGTTTAATCATGTGACTTATCCTAATCTTCTTAGGCTTTTTCAAACATTAAATGTTCCCACTAAAAAATCAGATATGTCTTTTAGTGTGCAACATGATCCCACCAAACTGGAGTTCTGTGGGTCAGGCCTTTCGGGTTTATTTGCTCAGAAAAAGAATCTATTTCGGCCTCGGTATCTCAAGATGTTACTCGAAATCGATAGGTTCAATCAGTCAGCCCCAAAGGTTTTAGACGATCCTAAATATGATGATTGGAATTTGGGTCGGTACATGGAGGCATTCGGGTATGGAAAAGATATTCTCAATTTTTATTTAATTCCTATGAGTTCTGCCGTTTGGTCCACACCCCCCGATTTGATGTTGGAATTTCCGGCTAAATCACTCATTCGGTTTTTT
Source organism: Leptospira montravelensis (assembly GCF_004770045.1). Taxonomy (NCBI): domain Bacteria; kingdom Pseudomonadati; phylum Spirochaetota; class Leptospiria; order Leptospirales; family Leptospiraceae; genus Leptospira; species Leptospira montravelensis. The sequence continues at coordinate 204,991 of NZ_RQFO01000011.1, read as the reverse complement.
TACAACCACGGATTTTTGGGGCTAAATACCCAACACCAATGGTATACGGTGGATGGCGGTTCTCATGAATATATCAAACGTATCGTCCCCCCGATCCAAGACAGATTTCGATTGAATAGTCCCGTCAAACAAGTGAACCGAACGGCTGATGGGAAAGTGGAACTTGTGTTTGGTGAAGGGAAAAAACAGATTTTTGATAAGGTTTTACTTGCCACTCATGGCCATATTTCTTCGAAAATGTTAGGAAATCCTACAAATTTGGAAAAGGAGCTCCTACCACTTTACAAATACCAACACAACACCGCCACCTTACATACAGATGCGAGTGATATGCCGAACCTAGCCTCTTGTTGGTCAAGTTGGAACTACAAAATTGTAGAAGATGGAACGGGAAAACAAAACCCTTACACAATTTATTGGATGAATCGTTTGCAAAACGTTTCTAAAAAACAAAATTATTTTGTGACCATCAATGATCCGAATCGTGTCGCAAAAAACAAAATCATTCGAAAAATAGATTATGAACATCCACTTTTTTCTGTAGAAGCCTCTCTTGGGCAAAACCGTTTACAGGAATTAAATGAATCTGGACCCATTTATTATGCGGGTGCTTACTTTAGGTATGGATTTCATGAAGACGGATTTTTATCAGCGGTCAATGTATCGCATAAAATTCTAAAGAGGGATCCGTGGACTTAAGTTCTTGTATGTATCGAGCGGACGTGTTTCATACACGTACCGCTCCAAAACCCAATCAATTCCAATACCGAATCTTTAATTTTTATTTGGACTTATCAGAAATAGACCAGTTGTCCCACGAAAGTTTTTGGTTTTCCAGGAACCGTTGGAATTTGTTTTCTTTTTATGATAAAGACCATATCCAATTTGAAAAAGGAACAGTATATGAAAATGTTAAGTCCTTTTTGGAAGCATCTGGAGTCAGAAACATTGGAAAGATTTATTTACTTACCAACCTCCGAGTACTTGGATATGTTTTTAATCCCGTAAGTTTCTATTTCTGTTATGATACCGATGGCAGGCCACTCGTATCGATCGCAGAAGTAGGGAATACCTTTGGGGAAATCAAACCTTACGTTGGTTATTTTAAGAAAGCGAAGGGTACCATTGCGGATCCTGATGTTTATATCCGCGAACAAAAGAATTTTTATGTCTCACCGTTTATCAGTTTGGATTCAGAATTTGAATTTCGATTGAACCTACCGGGGGATCAATTGCAGATTGGTGTCGACTCTTTTGAAAATGGAAAACGAATTTTAACAACTTCCTTTCTTGGAAAAAAAATTCCATTTCATTCAAAATACTTGTTAAAACTTTTTATCGAATTTCCATTTATCACCGTCAAAGTAATAACATTGATTCATTGGCAAGCGTTCAAACTTTGGATCAAAAAAATTCCGTACATTCAAAAACACCAAAACTTAGAGAAACAAACAGGAGTTCCCCTTGGAAAAATCACAGAACCAGTCCCTCTTAGAAGACACGATTGATTCAGAACTTTTTACCGAATTAAAGAACAAGTCTATCGCAGATCAGTTCCCTATTTACAAAAAATTTTTTTTTAAAGCAATGAGTTCCATGAAACGTGGATCTCTTAGAATGATCCTACCAAATGGAGAACAAGTGATTATTGGAAATCAAAACTCTTCTTTTGATCCAAAATTTCATTCAGCACTGATCCATGTAAAAAACCCTGCTTTCTTCAAGAAATCAGTGATATATGGTGATATTGGATTTTCTGAATCTTATTTAACGGGAGATTGGGAAACTGATTCCATTGAAAATGTAATTTCTTGGTTTATATTGAATGTGGATGATAGCCCAAGTCTTTCTGGTGCAAAAAAGAAACTATTTCATTTGGATTTATTCAATTTAGGCAATAAATTCCTACATTTTTTAAGAAAAAACACCTTAACAGGAAGTAAAAAAAATATAGTAGAACATTATGATTTAGGAAACAAATTTTATAAATTGTTCTTAGATCCAACAATGACTTATAGTTCTGCGTATTTTGAATCCTTAGAAGATAGTTTGGAAGAAGCCCAAACTAAAAAAGTGGATAAACTTTGCCAAAAGTTAAAACTAAACCCAGCGGACCATCTTTTGGAGATTGGAAGTGGTTGGGGGTTTTTATCGATTCATGCAGCAAAAAATTACGGCTGTCGTGTGACAACTGTTACACTTTCAGAAGAACAATATGCCTATGCCAAAGAAAGAATCGAGAAAGAAGGCCTTACTGACAAAATCGAAATTCGGATCCAAGACTACCGAAAGATTGAAGGACAATTTACTAAAATTGTATCTGTAGAAATGTTGGAAGCAGTAGGGGATGCCTACTACGAAACATTTTTCCAAAAGTGCCAGGACCTTTTAACAAGAGATGGGATTATGGCATTACAAGTAATCACTTGTCCCGATTCTAGATTTACCTCTTTTAAAAACGGAATCGATTTCATCCAGAAACATATTTTCCCTGGTTCTCTATTGCCTTCCATAGGTCGTATGAACCAAGCGATCAATCGTACGGGGGATATGTATTTATTCCACTTGGAAGATATGGGATTAAGTTATGCGAAGACACTTAGGCTTTGGCTCAAAGCCTTTGAAGAAAATTTGACAGAGGTAAGAACCCAAGGTTATAGTGAAACCTTTATTAGAAAATGGAGATACTATTTGGCATATTGTGCAGCGGCATTTCAAATGAGAAATATTAGTGTTGTTCAATCTGTTTACGTAAGACCAAACAACCTGAACCTCTGAGTGATTACAGAACAAAACTGCCGATAGGGAGGTTGTCGGTAGTTGTTCTAAAAAAAACATCTTGCCAAAGAATACCTAAGTCTTTACTACTCAGTCTATGAGAGAAACAAAATCCGAATTCACCTTTGATGAACCAATTGAGAAATTATGGTCGGGTGTTACCGTCTATGAAGTGTTAGTCCATTGGTTGGCAGACGAGGTAAGAGGAAGGCCAAAAGTAGGCGGTGATTTTTCTTGGACTTGGAAATTGGGACTCGAAGGTGATTTTACCACTCATGGAATTTATAAAAAAATCGAACCATTAAAAGAATTGGTGATGGAATGGAAAGATCATCCTGCTGATCCAACAGGATCCATTTATTTACAATTATTGTTTGAATCTTTAGGTCCTAATCAATCTAAACTAACAATTGTTAATGGAGGATTCCCTGGTGGAGAAAGTTCAGATGTTTGGATCGAAGGTGCCAAAGAAGCTTGGGATGGACAAGCTGTTCAGTTAAAAGACTTTTTAAAAGAGAATCCAGACATTACAAAATTTTTTAAAAAATCTTGATCTCTAGGGCCTTTCTAAAATCCTGGTAAAAGTAAGGGTTGTTAAGGAGGGTTGGAAGATGGAATATCCCGAATTGGAAACGTATTTCCAGAAATTAACTGATATAACAGACCGTATCGCAATGATGAATAATCATTTTGATGCGACACCTGAGATCGACATACCACAGTTATCTGAGTTTTTCGCAGACATTCAATCAAAGGATTGGGAAAATACGGACAGAGAGTATTATGAACTCTTTACCAGTTATTTTACTTTCCACGTGAAGACTGTGGAAGAAATCATTCAAGAAGCACGCGAAATTTTGAATCCTGAAAACAGAGAGTATGTAAAAAAATTAGTAAGCCATATCCGTAACTCGGAAGATTGGTTTGCCAATCTCAAAAAGAAACGTAAACTCGCTCGCACACAAGTCGCTTAGACGATCCACTCCCTTGGTCGAAAGCTCGGGGGAGTCTCTTCAATTCGCTTTACAATTAAATCCATTTCCTTTCTCCTTTCAGATATGCTCAAGGCACGGTTTCTTTTTTACCCGGTTATCCTTTTATTATTTTTGTTTTTGGTAGATTCTTTATTTCGAATCCCCTACATTCAGACAATTACCAAAATTGATTTAACAGCCATTAACTATAAAGCCAAATCAGATTTTTTGAAAAAACTGGTAACTGAAAAACCAGGTGTCCATTCGCCAAAAACGAAAAAAATCATGTTGATTTTGGGATCTTCTCGCCTTCTCTATTTTGATCACGACGAACTTGTATCTTTTTACCCAGATTGGGAAATTTATAATTTGTCTTCTGCCGTAACAACTCCCGCTTATTACGATTTCCAACTGACAAAAGTATTGGATGCAGGAATCAAACCAGATTTAGTCATTATGGAAACGGATCCCAATCAGTTTAATCAGAATTCTGTATTCAAAAGTTCTAATTTAACTTATAGTTTCGACTTACCATACGTTCTTTCTAATATCAGTTTGTTTGGGAAAGATCATGTTTCCTTTTATCTTGGTCGTAAACTTTTTGCTGTAGGAACTTATAAGCCGTATATAGATCAAATGTGGAGAAATTATAAAAATCCATTTTTAGAAAATGCCTTTGTGATGCATAAAGACACTTATGATTATATCCTCAGTCATAATGGAAATGGATTGTCTCCCGTTGATAATTATATGGAAAAGGACTCTAATTCCTTACAGATGACTAGCCATAGAACTTTGGATTGGTTATTTGCATCCTATGTTCGTAGCCCAATGCAGTTTGGGTTTTATGAAAAAATTCTAAATCGATTGCAGTCTGAAAAAATTAAAACTATTATTGTCTGGCCTCTTTCTTCTCCAGATTTCGAAACTCTAATGGAAAAAGAAGCGTTAGTGAAAACTTGGGAAAAAGAAATTGATGAACTTACAAATAATTACAATTTCCCTCTATTAAAACTAAAGAATGATCCATCTTATACGTGTAATGCGTTCGCAGATGGAGGCCATGTTGCAAAAGATTGTTACCGAAGTTTGATGCGGTCTATTTTATTGGAATACTTTCGAAAGTACGAGCCGAATCGTTTATAAACTCGATTCCACAAATTGGAGTTGGTCCGGAAGTTGGTGTCTCTTCAATTACCGATTTTAGGGATCTAGGTTTTTTTGGTAAGGATAGATTTGTTCCTTCTTCACTCGTGGGAAGGTATTTTGTACTCGCATTGAATCCAGAGGGGGAGTCTGCCCAAAAAAAGACACCTTTGTTTCCTGCGCCTGTGACTCTTCCATAGTTTTTTCTAGTACTCCCTGGCATGGCAGGAGTTCCCCAGGTAGCCGTATAAAAGTTTGCAGCACCTTGTTTGATTGAGGAACGATTGACTGTTGGTGCCACGGGATTTGTGATGATTCTTGTAAGTGTTGTACTATTTGCCAAAAGATAATTTCCAGAAGCCGATGACAAGTCTACGGTAGTGGCTGTGGCTCCATCGGCATTTACATATTCCACAGAAGAAAGACTGTTGGTAAGTCCAAAACTCTGGGTTACAAGAAGGGCATAAATTCGAAAAAAGACTTCTGAGTTTTGAGATCCAAGTAATGTAGAATTAAAATTGGCGGAAGTTCGAAATAAACTCATTAAACTTCCTGTAGAATTCGCTCGAATCCCCCCCGAACCAATCACAGTGTTCCGATAGAAGGTTTGTCTCTCAGCCTCAGTGGTTCCAGAACTATCATATAAATAACGCATAAACACATACGCAAAAGAATATTGTTTTAAGACATTGGAACTGTTATTGTCCCAATCTATTAGAGATACTCCATTGATTCCGTCACTACACCTTGAGTCATTTACGCCTGAATAACAATCCATACGACCGGTTTGTGGTCCATAACCTGCGATGTCACTAGCCACTTCACTTGTACCTTCATTGATCCATAGTTCATCTGTTTGGTTAGCAGCGCGCATTCTTGGAAACCTTAGTAGGTGTTGAAATTCATGGGCAGCTGTGGAAGCAAAAGCGTTTGGATCCCGGCTAAGTGCTGCAATCAGTTCTTTCCCATCTAAATATAATACTTCTGCATAATTGGATCGAATGGAGGATAAAAAATTGTCAGGGAAAAAATTTACTGGATCGTAGTATCCTGCCACATAAGCACTGTTTGCTGTGGCTCCATCCTTTATATCCATAACAAGAATTTTCACTTTGCCATCCCCATCCACATCACTAGGTGTTCCAAATGTTGCTATGAGTTTAGGAAAAGTGATTGTATCAAAGTCTTTTGCAAACTTCGCTAAATCATAGTTAACGGATAAAGACCTTTCTTTATAAACTACTACATTAGTTCCTTCGCCAACCAATTCGACAGGAACACAAACACTGTTTTGTGAAACTAAATCTCTGGCCCAAAGGTCGGGACCAGTAAAACAGCTTCCACCTAGTAGAGAATACAAACCAAGCAGAAGTACAAGATCGTCATTTTTTTCTTTTTTGGGATTTAGCGGATTGCAATAAAAAGTGAATGATGTTATGAAAATCAGAGGGAAGAGGACCAATTGTTTTAAATGCATAAATTTCTGAAATTGAGTTTTCTTATCCTGATATTCTTTTTGACGATTCCAAACCAAGCAAAGTCGTTGGATGGGTTATATTTTTCCGAGCAACTGCCAACAGAGAATGGATACCTATTATTAGGGATAGAAATTTTTACAGAAAAGGGAAAGTCTTTTTACAATGCCCAAGAACTCCGTTTCCAAAATTCCCGTGGTTTTGAAGAGGTTTTATTTGTAGGAAAAATCACTGATCTAGGGAATCATTTTTTACTAGTTCCCGAGGCCTGCCAAATCCGAGCCACAGAGACTTGGGGTAAAAAAATGGCCCTTCTTCGTAGGTTCGATTGTGACCATATAGAAATACGATTAGACCTTTTGCCTTCGGGAAAATTCGTCCTCTCCGAATCCTTACTCGGTACTAAAAAGGAAGTGGTTTTGCCATATGTTTTAGATCATTCCGTAGGGAATCCAGTGGCAGTCCGGTTTGAATCAAATGGGATGACAACAGAAGGCATTTGGGGCTTCCATTTGAACGGCTTAGGAGGAAAGAACCCAGGATGGACCTGGAATCCTTCTAAGCGGCACTGGGAACCATTCCAAGGATACCGAATTGGGGAGGGCTTACAATTCTACCGTTGGAAACGAACCTTTTCTAATTGACCCTCTAGTCCGTTTCAGGGACTTTCCTTTTACATTGAAAAAGATCAGAATTGGGGTCATTGCGGCTGCCGGAAAAGGAACCCGAGCATATCCCCGAACCAGTTTCATTCCAAAACCACTCTTCGTCATCGAAGGTAAGTCCATTCTCCACCGCAATGTGGAACTAATGGTCAAAACCTTTGGGATTGAAAAAGTCTATGTTCTTGTAGGACATCTCAAAGAACAAATCATTGCAGAGATCGATCATATTCGTTTGGCACTTCCCAAAGTTGTGATTGAACCTGTGGATTGGACAGAAAAGGGTTTGGCATCTGATGTGGCCAGTCTCGAAAGAACCATCCATGAACCTTTTTTGACAATTCTTGGTGATGAATTTTATTACCGAACCGATCATGAAATCTTTTTAAAAGTTTTTAAAAAACACCCACAAATGGCAGCCTCCATCGGGGTTGTGAAAACATCCTTACTTTCCAGAATTCGTAAAAATTATTCAGTTGTATTAGAAAATGAGAAAATTCTAAATTTAGTTGAAAAACCAGAAAATCCACCGAACGAACTTTTGGGATTGGGCAGTTATTTTTTTACGCCCGAGTATTTTGAGTTTTTTAAAAAAACGCCAGTTTCTTCAAAATCAGGTGTGATAGAGATAACGGATGTTATCGATAAGATGGCAAAGGAGTCCAAAGGGGGAGTGTATGCAACCATGCTCAGTTGCGATTACTTCAACATCAACTCCATGCAGGATTATTACCATGCTGTTTATGAAGTAAGAAATGATTTGTTTCATAAATTTAAAACCAGTTTGGTAATCCCCACAAATAACAATGAAAGATCAATCACAGATGTGATTGTTGACTTCAAAGATAAATTTAATGAAATCATTGTTATCGATAACGAATCTACTGACGAAACTCTGACTCTCAGTAAAAAAGAAAAAGTAAAAACTTATACCTTCCCTGGTGATGGTGATTCTACGAGACTCGGAGAACAAGTGAGAAGGGGGATAGAATATGCAACAGGTGATATCATCGTAGTAGTATCTCCTGATGGTTCTTTTCGCTCTAAAGACTTTCCCAAATTACTCGAATACATGAAAGACTCGGATATGGTAATTGGGACTCGCACCACAAGACAGATGATCGAACAAGGCTCTAATTTAAAACCTTTGTATCGTTTGGTGAATCTGCTTATGGGTAAGTTGGTAGAAGTATTTTGGTGGGGACAAGAACCACGATTTACCGACGTTGACTGTCAGTTTTTTTCTGTTTGGCGAGAGTCTTACGAACGAGTTAAACCACAACTTGTTGTAGAAGACCGTAAGTTTATTGTTGAACTTATGATTGATATCGTAAGGTCTCATATGCGTTGTATTGAAATCCCAGTATCTTATTTCAAACCAGTGGGCCAGGTGGAATACCGGTTACGTGACATGATCACTGATTCTATCCATATAATGAAATTAATATTATCTAAAAAGTTTTACCTAGGAGAAGATCGCGATGGCGAATAAAGTATTGGTAACAGGCGGATGCGGATTTTTAGGATCCCATGTTTGTGAATTATTTCGTAAAGAAGGTTGGGATGTTGTTAGTTTTGACAACATGACAAAATATGAATTAAAACGCACAGGTTATGGAAGTGATGCCACTCGGGATTATAACTGGAATTATTTAAAATCAATTGGTGTCACAATGGTAAAAGGTGACATTCGAAACCTAGAACATTTGATGGATCGTTCTGTTGATTGTGATTATATCATTCACACAGCGGCACAACCTGCGATGACCATTTCTTGGGAAGACCCGGAGCTTGATTTTTCAACCAACGTGATTGGTACTTTTAACGTAATGGAAGCAGCAAGGAAACATAAAATTCCGGTTGTAAATACTTCCTCCATTCACGTTTACGGGAACTCAATTAACGATAGTTTAACGGAAGGGAAAACATCATACGAAAGAAATCCAGTGGAAATTTCCGTTGCACAACCAACAATGGTGGGTCAAATTTCTCCTCTTCATGCTTCGAAAATGAGTGCTGAACACTATGTCCGTTCTTACACGGATATGTATGGTGTAAAGGCAGCTAGTTTCCGTTTTACGGGTATTTACGGCGAACGTCAGTTTGGTGGCGAAGATCATGGTTGGGTTGCAAATTTTGCGATTCGTTCAGTTTTTGGTTTGCCTCTCCGTATTTTTGGAACGGGAAAACAAACTCGCGATATTTTGCATGCCGAAGATGGCGCAAAATCTTATTTAGATTTTTTTAAAAATCCTATCCCTGGTGTTTATAATATTGGTGGTGCAAGCCCTCATAAAATTTCACTTTTGGAATGTATAAGTCTCATTGGTGAAATACTAGGAAAAAAACAAGAGATACTTTTTGAAGTAGAAAGACCAGGTGACATGCGTTATTTTATTTGTGACATCACGGAAGCAAAAAAATTCGGCTTTAATCCTAAAATTCTTCCAAAAGAAGGAGTCACTAGACTTCTCAAATGGATTGAAGCGAATAAAGACGTATTCAATATTTCTGGGAAGTAGAATGTCAAATAAAACACTGGTTGTCATCCCTGCTTACAATGAAGCCGCAACGATTGAAGAAGTGGTACGGGGTGCCATTGTTTATGCAGATGTTTCTGTAACAGATGATGCCAGTAAAGATGCCACACCAACCATTTTGGCCAATCTGCAGAAAGAGTTTGGCAATAGACTCCATGTGATTCGGCATGAAAAAAATACTCATATCCCAAAAGGAATCCAAGACGGCATGAAATATGCTGTGGAAAAGGGCTACGATTGGGTCATTACAATGGATGCAGGGCTTTCGCATGACGCCAGTTATTTGAAAGAATTTCAATCTTTTCCAGAATGTGATTTAGTTATTGGTTCCAGAACTTCCACTGTAAATGTACCTTTGTATCGTAAGTTTATTTCCTGGCTTGCAGCAAAGGTGATGAACTATTGTTTGTCCAAAGGAATTTTCAATCTATTTGGTGCCAATTTACGAGACTGCACAAGTGGTTACAGAAGGTATTCGAAACCGATGGTACAAAAAATTGCAACTTATCCATTAGAGTCTGTTGCTTTCGATTTTCATATGGAAGCTCTCTCTATTGTAGCAAATCATGACGGAACTATTAGAGAACTTCCTATACGTTATATTTTTTCCAATAGCAGCTTTAACCGTAAGGTTTTAAAACTGGCAATTCAATTTGCAAAAAAACTTTTGTTACGAAAATGGAAACTGATCCCACAATATCCGTAAACAAATCTCGTTTCAGTTTGAAATGGAAAGTTTTTGTAATCACCTGTAGTTTATTAGGTGCTATACTTTTTTTAGACCGAGTTTTCTTTTTTGAACTATATTTTTTGTTCCCCAACGAGACAGAATGGGATTCTTCTCCATGGTATAATTTCATCCATAAAACGAAAGAATTACAATCTTCGAAAGACAAACATAGAACGATCATCACCGGAAGTTCAGTTGCCTTATATTCAGTTTTGCCTGATGAATTAAACGAAAAGGAAAATTCAAAAACAAAGTATTCCTTTTTTTCTCATGTGGCAATGGCACCCACAGATCTTTTTTATTACAAAGAAAATCTATTGGCATCAAACCCTGATTTGGTGGTTTACCTTCATAATTTTGCTGATTTGCAGTGGGAATACTTAGAAGCTAAAGACGGTAAATTTTCATTTGATGAATCAAAATGGGTTCGTGAATTTGGGGATCGTTATCCTGCAAAAACAATTTATCCAACTGCTTTTTTAAAAGATTTTTGGAAGGAATTGCCTAGAAAAACAATTTCCAAACTTGCAACTAAATCCCTTTTTTATGTGAGCCGATTTAGAGTTTTCTTTTTGGATCCCATTGAAGTTTATATAGATAACCATTTCCGCAGTGGAAGAAAGTATCATCTTTACCAAGGTGAAAAACCGAGGGAAGGTATTTGGTCTAAGGGATGGACCAAAGAAACAGCAACGCTCGTTTGTTCGGAAAAAAAATCTAAAGAGTCTATTTTCACACAAAAACCAAATACAAAATTAAAATTCAGTTTTTACTTAGATAACGATTCGATAAATCGCAATCAGCCTATTTTGGAATTGGAAAAAAACTATGAACGTTCGGGTTGGAATGATTTGGTTTGGACTGATTTAATCGAAAAACCGCAAGATTGGTCTGTTGTAAAAATCCAAGTTTTGTCAGAATTCCCTTCTGCAAAAGAAGTAAATCTCATTCGGTATGGAAAAGATGAATCCGTAGGGATTCGCCTGTCTCATTTTTTTTGTAAAACTGCGGATGTAAAAAATCGATCTTACTCACGTGGAAGTTATTGGGATGACACACGTTTGGTTACGATGACTAAGGAAGATTTTAAAGAAGACTACTTTGAACGGATGATCCGAGATTCCGGTTCGCGAAACGAACTTTGGAGATTACATTTTGTTCGCGAAGCAAAAAAAAGTGTAAATTCTGTTACCTTCGAATCTTGGTTGGAATTCAATCGTATTCTTCTTATCTCTGATTATTTTTATCAAAACAAAATCCCATTTGTACTGATCCTTAGTCCAGAGAATCCAATCGAATTTGATTTTTATAAAAATTCGAAGTGGAGAAAGGATTGGATTTCTAATCTTAAAAAACATTTAGAAAGTAGAGGTCAGACACTCATTGATCATACAGAAGCCGTGAGTGATGTTCGGCATTTTTTTGATCCGCACCATTTAACATACGAAGGTGCTCATTTTTATAATTCAATTTTTTCTAAATCTTTAGAACCTTCGATTTTACAACCACATCCTTAATTTGGAGTCAAATTATGATTTTGAAACGTTTATCCCCTATTTTTTTATTTTTCAATTCGAAACAATGGTTATCGATATTTTCTTTTTTTCTGGTTTGGGGAATTGCTACTTTAGGGTATTGGAAAAAATATGAATGGAACCCAAGTTCTATGGTGAACTTCGGATACGAGTTTGCCTTACAAAACCAAAAAGAAACTCCAGAGAAAGCTGTTTTATTCAAAGGGGAAGAGGGAGATTTAGGTGCGGGTTATGACGGTCAGATTTTTTATTATTTTTCGAGACCCCTTTCTGAATTTAATTTAAATTGGCCAAAAGGTTTTGATGAATCTTACAGGGCTCCAAGAATCGGATATCCTTTGTTAGTTGCAGTTTTTGGTTTTTTTGGAAAAACATCCGCCATTTTTGGAATGTATTTCTGGAATATTTTCCTTACTTTAGTATCCTATTTTTATTTACGCAAACTTTTAAATGCAGATACAAAACCCTATGCGATTTTATATCTGTTAAGTCCTTTTGCTTTAGGAAGTTATTATGTACTAGTAAGCGATACCGTGATGGTTTCTATCTTAATCATCGCTTATTACTATTATGTAAAAGAAAATTACATCCCTTTTATTCTCCTTTCTAGTTTGGCAATCTTAACCAAAGAACCAGCTTTGTTTTTGTTATTTCCTTTGGGCCTTGCCGCATTGTTTCGTAAAGATTGGAAACGAATGGTTGTCGTTGGATCGGTTCTTTTGATCCCAGTTTGTTGGCATTTGTATTTGGCTTATCGTTTCCCCAATTGGAGACCAGGTAGACTTACCGATTTTATTTTGCCATTTGAAGGTTTGATTTCCTATATGGAGTCGATTTGGAGGTTGTTAGGTGGTGGATCTCATTGGAAAGATCTCGCGCGGTTATTATCCAGATTTCCTTTAGTTATATTATTTTTTTTAGGATTATTTTTACCATTCACAGGACAAATTCGAAAGGGTTGGGAATTCCGAATTTCATTTTTGTTAATTATGTTTATGGTGGGAACTGCTGGGTATTATCATTTTTGGTCAGTTTATGAAAACGTTTCCCGCATGTTTACCTTGTCGATTCCTGTTTTATTGTTATTAGTGAATGAAGATAAAACCATTCGAAAACAAGAATATATCTTAATGACTCTTATGATTTTAGTTTTATTTCTAATCAAAGTTTTACTGATTTCTAGGCAGTTAAGTTACCAAGTTGGATTCTAAAAATTAGAATCCTTCTGGATTTGAAAACTTTGTTTTGCTTCTGCGTTTAGTTTTTGTATTTCTTCTTTTTTAAATATCATTTCAAAACCATCATTTGTCACAAAATGAATGTAGGGAGAATTTGACTCTTTTACTAATGTTTGCAATTGATCCAAAGATTGGATTTGTATCCCATTCATAGTTTTTAAAATCATTTGGTTTGCCGTATGATATGCTTTATTCCCGGAAAGAGGTAATACTTGGGATAAAAACACAATTTTCCCTTCGTTGGCGTTCCTTTTAATCCGGTAAAAATCATTGAGATAAAGAAGCTCTTTATTAACGCGATTTCTCCATTGGTTACCATGTTCTGTTAGGTATTGTTCTGACAATTCTTGAAAAATCAATCCAGCTAACATTAAATACTTGGGAGTTTGGAATCTTGAATTTCCGTAAGGAATGCGGATAGCAGATTCAGGTAACGGTTTTAAATCCATTTCGAGTGAAACTGGCTTTTTGTTTCTAAATACTTTTAGTTTAATTTTTTTTTCAAAAGGAGAGTCGTTATCATTGGTATTATGGAACAAATAAGATAAATTGAGTTTCCCAAACTTGGGGTGATCAAAATAACCTTTAGGATCTATTTTAAAATTGGCAACTTCGAGTAATACATCCTCTAATTGTAAAATCCCATCTGCAGAAGAACCTGGATAAATCTCTGCTACTAAAACACCAAGGTCATCTTTTCTTAATCCATAATAATTTCTTGTAGCACTATCGATCAGAGGTTTGAAACGGAAACCTTTGAAAGGAAATGATTTACCCTCAATAAAATGTTGGATTGCAAAAGAAGGTATCACTCTACCCATGTTGTTTTCTTTAAATTGGTATAGTATACCTTGCGGTATACGTGCGGTTGTATCTACAATTAGTTCTCCCACACCATCTAGTTTGTCTTCCGATTGTACTTCGATATAGGGAAGTTCTGTGTAACCACTAGAATATGAATCCATATCTAAACGAATCATTCTAATTTTTTTCTCTTCCAAACTTCTTTGGTCTTTACTTTCCATGACAAGGGCTGTCCCCGGTAAAAAAATTTCACTGGGGAATGTGACTGGTTTGAGGTCTTTTGCAGCATTCAGATCATTGAACTTTAGAATGGCAAGTCCCAAATCTGGATCTAATCTTTCCAGTTCTGCTGTAAAAACTTTCAGAGAATCTGGCTTTTTAATTTCAATGCTTGTGTAAAAATAAACTGCTTGAGCAGGGATTAATACTTTTTGATCACCAACATAGATCCCAGTGGATTGGCGAACCTCTGGATTTTTAAATCTCCAAGGTTGAATGAAATGTGGATATTGAACCGTCACTTTTACCTGGAGAATGGAGTTGTCGGTTGGCACTACTGGAATTGATTTTCCAAATATCGGACCAATACATAAGAGCAGTAATACAAATGTTAGTTTTGAATTTAGTTTAAAAAAAGGCATAGGATTAATTTCCTGTTAAGTGGTAGGATTTTTTTATTTCAAGGTCAGCACGTTCTGCTTCTTCTCGATCCATAATCATAGGTAATTGGATTCCATAAAATTGGATTCGTAAGGTTTTTTCTTTGGAAGACTCCACCAATTCTTTTAAATGATTTAAGTTTTTAACCCTAACACCATTTAAAGATTCCACTACCATATTTAAATAAAAATCGGAGTTGGAATTGATCGGATGTGGTAACTTTCTATATAATACAACATCCTCTGATTGTCCAACGGAAAGAGTAGTGGCATCATAAAATCGATAAACAAGGAGGCTTCCCCCTTGGGTTTGTCCATTTTTACTCCAGGCTTCCAATAAATCTCTATTTACAGTTTGAAATACTAGTCCACCAAACACAAGATAGTCGTAGTTCATTCCATACCTTGCTCTTTGGTTTTCCATTTGTGGCATTTTTTTTGCCGCAAATTTTACCTTCATCTTTTTTTTATCACGAATCAGATCAAATTGTATCTCTTCTCCCGCAAATTTATTGTCTACGATTTCCAAAAAATCTATAGAATTTGATTCTAATAGATTTCCATTCCTACCAATTTTACGTCCATCAATAGCTGTTAAATAATCCCCAGGTTTTAAATGTCCATCCGCCGATCCTTGGCTTAATACTTTTGTAACAAATACTCCTTCTTCAGTATTGGGAATTCCATAGAATTGTCTATGTGATTCTGAAAAAGAGGATTGTGTTTGGATTCCTAATTCAACATAACCGTGATAAATTCCATCTTCAATGTCTTTTAGAAAATGTTGGATTACCGCTGTTGGAATAATATAACCTATATTTTCTCCTTTAGTGGATGCTTGGAATGCAACTCCTACAACTTTCCCATTTTGAATGGCTGGGCCACCAGAATTTCCTGGATTGATGGCAGCATCTACTTGTACGACCAAATGGCTATCAATTTGGGAATGAGCATAGGTTGATTGTTCAATTCGAGACACAATTCCTCGACTAACAGAAATTTTGTTTCCACCAATTGGGTAACCCACGATGTCTACAGGACTTGCAAGTTCTGGTAAAGTTCCCAGTTCTAAATAGTTGCTGTCATTATAAAATTCTGGGTCAGAAACTTCAAGAAGCGCCAAATCACAATCATGCGCTATAAATAATACTTTTAATTCGTACCACTCCGTTTGGTTGTTCCGTTGGGTCTCCATAAATTTGGCATTGGATACCACATGTGCATTGGTAAGGATGCGGTTTTTGGAAATCAAAAAACCAGAGCCAGTCGATGCGGAGATTCCTGAGGACATCCAAGGAGAGAAAGGATCTTTTGCTTGTGAAAACACTCGGATTTGGACTACAGATTTCCTGATTTCGTCAATGGATTGTCTGGATTCTTCGGCTCCCAGTGGGATTAGGAATAAACTAATAAAAAATAAAATAGTACTCGCAAAGAGAGATGGGTAGTGGAGAATTTTTTTCTGTTTTTGCATGAGTTTGTTTGAATCCATTATATTCGGAGTTACCGCCTTTTTTTCACTGATCGCCGGTATTGTTTCCTTTAGAAAGAATCCTCGGACAAGGATGAAAACAAGTTTTTCAGTTCTCGCGGCTTTTTTCTGTTTCGGTGATTTGACAATTCTTGGCGACACTTTGTTCTTAGAAAATTCCATCTTAAACCAACCTCATACTATCTCCACATACCTTGTATTTGAATCTTTTATCTTACTTTATTTTGGATTACAGTTCCCCACTTTCTTTCGTAACTTTCCTCGTTTGGTAGTCATTTGTTCCTTTGTATTAGGTATGGGGATTATGTTATTATTTATAGATTTGGGTCTTCTAAACGAAGTATACCCAATGGCCAGTTTAATTTTACTAAAGTACTATTATAACACTTATTATGTGCTGGCTTTTTTAGCTTTTTCTTACCTAATCATTGCTAAACTACAGTATAATTTTCCAGCTATTCAAAAATTCATGGAATACATTTATTTTGTTACTTTTTTAACTTGTGTATTTTTTATTTTTCTATGTTTTTTCCCAACCTGGATTCCACTTACAACTAAGTATTTTTTACACTTTTTTCTATTCTTAAATTTATTATTCCTTTCTTGTTTTACTGTCTTTTTATTTCATTATTCGTTCACAGAAAGTTATTTGACCCATCCGTTTTCGTTTATTTTTGAAAGAACCACAAAGATATTTGAAGATCAAATTCTTGCGACAAGATCACATTCTAGACTCACCAAAGAAAAACTTTGGAGTTTGTATGACAAAAGGAATTGGCGCCAAATCATGGATAGTTTTTGGTTTCAGATTCTTGTTGATGAAACCCTGGACAATGCCTTAGAACACGGAGGCAAAAGAGAAGACGATATCATTACCGTCCATGTATTTGAATCACGTCAGTATATCGATGTTTATGTGATTGATAGTGGTAAAGGATTTAATCCAAGACATGTTCCCAGTCCTACAGAATCAGATCGGAAATTGATCACTGGGGGAAGGGGTATTCATATTTTAAAAAAATTATTTGTGGTGAGGTGGAATTTTCTAGGTAACGAAGTAAGTATCCGAGTGGATAAAACAAAGAGTTCTGATTGGAAGTCTGTATCCTAATCAAAACCCTTTTTAATGAATCTTCTTTTTGGTTTTTCGAATCAGTGTCCTTCAAATTCGCAAATAGAAAATACGTCGATCCCATAAGTGTCTTTAATTCGTTTCGCACCACCTAAGTCTGGCAAGTTGATGATAGTTGAACATTCATGAATCACACCTTTTAGGTTTTGAATGAGTTTTATCGATGCTTCTAAAGTCCCACCTGTTGCAATTAAATCATCCATAATCAACACTCTATCGCCAGGACTAATGGCATCTGTATGAATTTCTACGTGGTCTACCCCGTATTCCAAAGCATAGGATTCAGAGATTGTGGTTCCAGGTAATTTTCCTTTTTTGCGAATAGGAACAAATCCTACGCCGAGTTGGAAGGCAAGGGCAGCACCGGGAATAAAACCACGGGCATCAATGGCAGCGATTTTATTCAATTTAGCATTTTGGTATCGTTCTACAAACATTCCAATGGTGAGTTGGAAACCTTCCGGATCAATGAGAAGGGAAGTAATATCTCGAAAAAGAATTCCTGGTTTCGGGTAATCGGGAATGGTACGAATCTTTGATTTAACAATGGACATAATAGGATGAAACCAAAGAAGACTAGGCCTTTGCAATAAAAAAAGGCCGGCAAATTGCCGACCTTTCCTTTTGAGATACCGTAAATACTGTATCTTTTGAAACTTTTATCTCATTTGTTTGAGAGCTAAGATTCTTTCTTCTAAGGCAGGGTGAGTTGCAAATAGGGAAAGAAACCCCCCTTTGTTGGAAGATATTTTAAGGGAAGCCAAAGCCTCTCCTCTTGGATCTTCGGGCATCTCCACCATTTGACGAAGTGATTCCAATGCAGAAATCATGGACTCTCTTCCCGCAAGTTTGGCGCCACCAGCATCAGCACGGAATTCTCTTTGGCGTGAGAAGTAAGCCACTGCCATCGAACCAAGGATCGAGAAAACAATGTCTAGTGCTATCGTGACAACAATTCTTACGATTTGTGCCATCTCTTCTTTCACTGCGTTTGATGCGATGTAGGCAATGATACGAGAGAAAAACATAGCAAAGGAGTTCACAACACCTTGGATCAGAGTGAGTGTCACCATGTCACCATTGGCAACGTGTGACAATTCGTGAGCAAGCACACCTTCTAGTTCCTGGGCATTCATACGACCAAGAAGTCCCGTAGATACCGCAACGAGTGCACTCGATTTACTTGGGCCTGTTGCAAACGCATTCACTTCAGGAGATTCGTAAATCCCCACTTCTGGCATAGGAAGGTGGGCTCTTTGTGCGAGTGATTGCACACGACGATATACATCCATCTCAGGAGCGGAAGCTTTTTTCGGATCGATGACTTTTACGCCCATCGTCCATTTTGCCATCATTTTTGAAAGTAAGAGCGAAATAAAAGATCCCGCCATACCCCACATTAAACAGAATACAATGAGTCTAGTTAGATCCAAACCATAGGCGCGGATACTAAATCCCATCGAACCAAGTAATGTGGTCACGATGGAGATGGTAGTCATAATCAAAATATTGGTTAACAGGAAAAAACCGATTCGTTTGATCCAAGTCATAGGAAATTGTTCTCCTTACGGTCCTTTGTAAGACCTATTCATTAGACTAAAACAGTACTTGTTTTATCAAAAGATTACAAGCAAATTAATGTTCTAATTTTCCCGCTTTTCCTTTGGCATCCAGGAACCAAACCAATAAAAATAAGGTAGTTAGGGATAAATAGGCAATCGGAAAGTCAAAGTTTGCTAATTCTGTAAACCGGTTGAGAATGGCATTCCCTTGTAGTTCATAGGCATGAATCCAGCCGATCATGGAAAGGACTGCAGCAATCATTGCCCAAATGGCGGCGCGGTTCCACTCTCTTTCTAAAACAAAAACTACCATCGCCGACCAAATCATGGAAGTGATAAGAAATCCTTGTGACAAGGCAAGTAAACCGCTTAGTGCATAAGGAAGAAAAGGTAAATGAGGAGGAATGTCTGATAAAGAAAAATGAATTGTTTGCTTCACACCTAACTCTTGTAAGGTTGACTGTAATTTTCCATCTAAAAAGATAAAAACATTTTGGATGATAAGGACTGCCCAACCAGCAAAGGCTGGTAAAAGTCCAACAACGACAGCAGGAGAATGGTGTTTGGGAATCGCCTGGAAGGCTTGGCTTGTGATCACAATTCCTATCCAAAGTACAATGGCCATTCCGGCTTCTATGGGAATGAGAGCTTGGATGAGTCCCATAAGTCCAAATAAACTTACGAAAGTCATAAATACTCCTGATAACATCGAATAACTATGTTTAGCTCCAAGTGCCTTCCAACCTGGGTGACCAATATAAATCGTAGTAGGGAATGGGGAACCAAAGGCAGTGCCCGCCAGAGTCCCAAGACCATTCACAAGGAGAGAGGTTTTTGTATCAAAACTATCGCCTGAGGCTTCCGCCGATTCAATATTTTGGAGAGAACCAATCACATTAAAAATTCCCATCGGAAGGATGACAGAAAAGTAAGCTTTTACGTTGGCGTAGGTTAGAGTATCAAGTAGGGGGCTTAGGGAAAGTTTTGGGAAATAAATCCCCAGAGTTTCTAACCCACTTTGGACAGCTCCCGGTTTGTAAACGGGATCTCCCCAAAAACCAGAAAGGAAAGATAATAGAATTCCTAGAACAACGGAAAGTAATCCACCGGGAATTCCAAAAGGAAAACGAACTTTCCCAAAGTATTGTAACAAAATAACGCCTAACGGAATAAGGGCGATAATTGGTCTTTCGAAAGTTCGAAGTAAAAAGTCCATCGATATAAATGTGATGGCAATTCCTGCTAAAGCAGAAAGTAATGCGGCTCTAGGTGTATATTTACGAATTTTGGCAGCAACAAAAGAACCTATGACTTCAATACAGCCAGATATAAAAGAAACGAGTAGACCTGCTTTCCAAGCGGCAATATAATCACCTGTTGCTTGATAGGTGGGGAACATAACAAAAAATACGAATGCAAAAAGGGAAACAGTATTAATTCCATAAGGAATGGCGGTAACATCAGTTCGTTTTGTTTTTTGACCTAATTTCCAAGCCTGCCATGCATAAAATACATTGCCAACAAGTAAAGAGACGGCTGCTCCCGGTAAAACTACGGAGGTAACAAAAATCAGGGGGAAACCACAAACTCCGATGCAAAGGGCAGATAGTACCAAAATTTGGATGAGGTTGTCTACCATGAGGCCAAAAAAACCGTCGAGGTCTCCTCTAGTGATGGTAAAAAAATTCATTCGTTTCGTTTCCCTCCAAAATCAACACGTATCACATTCCCATCCCCTGTAATCTCAGGTTTTGCCACTTTAGGTTTCGTATTGGTTTCTTCTGCACCAGGTGCCACTTCCACTTGCAAAAATCTGAGTTGAGTTGCGGAATTTTGAAACTTATCGTAAATACGAAATACTGCATCCCAAGGAATCACAGTAGGTTCCCAAGCGGACCCAAATTGAAGTTCTGCAAACAAGTAATCTGGTTTGCTATCTAAAACTTTTACAGCTTTGTCACCAAACACGAGTACGATGCCAGATTCTTTTTCTGCATTGAGTAAACCACGTTTACCAATTTCTAATTTTGGATGTGGCATTACATGGATATAAAATACTCCAAACCGTTCCCAATAAAGATTGAATAAATCTCTTTTAAACTCACGTAATGTTGTGATTTCTTCCTGCGTGAGGTTTTGACTCATAAATTCCTTTTACCATGTGAAGTTTTTTCCCACTCGATATATTCATCGTGGATTTTATATTCAGGGATAATGTCTTTGAATGCTCCGAAAATTTCTCTATTTTTATTGGCTTTTGCAAGCGAAAATAATCGGTTTAGTTTGTTCTGGAAAAGAAGTAGGTTATAGTTTTCTAAAGGGGCAGCAATTCGAATTTTTGGATGGTGAGTTTTTTTAATCCCTTCTTGGTTTAGGAGAAGTTCTTCGTATAACTTTTCACCTGGACGTAGCCCAGAAAACTCAATGGCAATATCTTTGTGAGGAGTATAACCTGAAAGACGAATCATCTCTTCTGCTAAAGATAAAATTTTGACAGGTTCTCCCATATCCAAAAGGAAAATTTCTCCATGTTCTCCCATACTTCCAGCCTGTAACACAAGTTGTGTGGCTTCAGGGATGGTCATAAAGTATCGAATGACTTCCGGATGAGTCACAGTAACTGGACCACCACGTTTGATTTGTTCTCTGAAACGTGGGATCACACTTCCATTAGAACCGAGGACGTTCCCAAATCGAACTGTAATGAATTTAGTCCTTGAATTTTGAGAAATATGTTGCAGGTAAATTTCGGCGGCACGTTTTGAAGCTCCCATTACGTTAACAGGATTTACAGCTTTGTCAGTAGAAATGAGAACAAAACGATCCACACCAATGAGGCGACAAACGTCTGCTACATTTTTAGTTCCCATTACGTTATTTAAAACTGCTTCTGATGGATTGATTTCCATCATAGGAACATGTTTGTATGCAGCCGAATGAAAAACCACAGAAGGGCGATGTTCTTCAAAAACGGCAGAAATACGAGAAAGGTTTTTGACATCAGCTACAACAGGCCGAATATCAATATTTAAATCAGCAAAACTTTTTCTAAGTTCATAATCAATTTCGTATAACGGAGTTTCGGCGGCATCTAAAATAACAAGTACACTTGGTTTAAAAAGAGCCACTTGCCTACAAATTTCTGAACCGATGGAACCACCAGCGCCAGTAACAAGGATGACACGTTTCTCTAAATAAGATCGAATGGATTCAATTTCTAAATCGACTGTGGGCCTGCCTAAAAGGTCTTCCACTTGCACTTCACGAAGTTGTGTAATATTTGGTTTTGCCGATAAATACTCACCAAACGTTGGTAAAATTTTAAAATCAACACCGGCACCTTCACATTCTTTTTTGAGTTTACTCACCACACGCCCGTCAGGTTGGGGTACGGTCATAATCACTTTTTTTACACCGTATTGAACAAGAACTTTACCAATTTCGTCTGTGGATCCTAGAATGGGAACTCCTTGGATGTATCCACCTTTTTTGGAAAGGTTATCATCTAAAAATCCAATGGGTTGGTAATCTAAGTCAACATTTCGCCTGATCTCTGTTAAGAAAGAACTACCGAGTTTTCCGGCACCAACGAGAATCACAGGTGTTCCTCGTTTGGATTTTTCAGAACTAAAAATTTGTTCTCTTAACATCCTCCAACTCAAACTTCGCAAACATAAAAACCCGAGTAATATGAGTGTGTCTAAAATAGGCACCATTCGTGAGAGTTGATAGAATCGATTATAAAAAAGTAGGGCAAGAGTGGAAACTAGAGACGATAAAACCGTTGCCTTGATGATTGCGAGTAGATCGTGTAAGGAAGCATAGGACCAAAGAGATCTGTATATTCCAGAAAATAAAAAAACCAAACTGCGCGAAACCACAACGATTGTGGCACAGACCCAAAAGTCTGGATAATTATCTAAAAATCGTATATTTTCAAAACGCACAAGGTGTGCGAGAAAATACGACAAGAACATAAAGAGTATGTCTACAGGAAAAACCCAGTATCGTCTCGGAATCGATTTCATATCTGATAAATAAGGGTATTTGGAACAAAATTCCTTGTAAATACAGAATCTCTTCCGAAGAATAGAAAAGAGGAAAAACCTGTTTGAAATCACTTCTTTTCCGCTTAGCGGGAACATTTTCTGCGGAAATTGGCTCCGAACTCTATTTAAAATTGAAAGAGGAAACGCTTTCCCCCTCTCTTTTTTGCCTTGATTTTTCGGAAGTCGAAGAAGTTACGGAAGTGGGTCTGGAATTCATCAGAAAGATGGCTGAACGCTGCAAAGAAACAGGCTCCCATGTCGCCGGATTTGGGCTGACAGTGCCGGATTCCGAGGAAGTTTCTTCCCTTCTCGTTTTATATCCAACGGAATCTGATTGTATCCATTCTCTAGAATCTCTGATTTTAAACGAAACTCCTGCAAACGAACTTACCCCCAAGTCGGAAGAAAAAACCATCCATTGCCCTGAGTGCCAAACTCTCCTTCGTTGGAAACTAGCGGGAGATTACCTCTGCCCTAGTTGCAAAATTAAATTTTTTGTGAATAAAAAAGGTTGGGTCTCCACTTACGAACGTTTGGTGTGATTTAAATGTTTGGTAGGAACTGCTTCCCAAGGTTTGTCAGGCCACGGATGTTTCGGATACCTTCCCTTTAACTCTTTTTTTACCTCATGGTATCCCTGGTTCCAGAAACTTTCTAAATCTTTGGTAATTTGCACTGGCCTTCTTGCAGGGGAGAGTAGGTGAATGAGAATGTTTACCTTCCCCTTTGCCAGTTTCGGCAAGGATTTTAGTCCAAATAACTCTTGTAATTTGACATGAAGTTCAGGTTCGATTCCATCATAATGCAATGGGATTTTAGATCCTGAAGGAACTTGGATGGATATTGGCGCCTCTGAATCAATCAAACTCAAGTTTTCATATCCCACATAGGATTTGAATGCTTCCAAATAAGGGAGTCTGTCTAAAGAAAGTTTTCCAGAATCAAAATTGATAAAAGGAAATAACCATTCTTTGAAATTTTGTTTTAAATGGTTGAAATCTGTTTTTGTATTAAGAACTTCATGTCGTTCTAAAAATTTCACACGGTTGTAGAATTGGATTAACTCCTGATTTTTTTTCCATTCTTCCTCTAGGGAAGATTGATTTAGATATCCTTCCAGTGCCAAACTCAGTATCTCTTGGTTTGGATGGTTTGTTTCTTTGGAATCTAAGACCAAATCTCCTAAATTTCTTTCCTCTTTGACAACAAGAAATGATTCCCCTCTTTGGTTGGTTCTTTGATCTGAAACAACCTTGATTGATATGAGATTGGAAAAATATTTCTCAATTTCTATTTCTTCGATTGGAAGATACTGTGTGATGTAAATTTCTTGGCCGAAAGAAAAAGTATCTAAAACTATAATATATTCTGGGATTTGGATGGATGTTGTGTTTAAGGTGGCGAGTTTCCCATTGGAAAGTTTAAAACTTTTCCCTCCTCCCACTTTACCTTTTGCGATTCGATCCGGGAATCCAGAGGACAAATAATAAAGTCGATTTTGATTTGGTTTTATAACAGAAAAGTCAGTTTTTTCCCTGTAAATACGCAAGATTTGCTCATAAACTGCCTTTAAATCATAGGAAAATGGAGAGGGCGAAGTCTCGTCTGAAAAGTTTTTTGCCACTGTCCCCGTATTTTCTTTACCAACTAACGAGACTATGTCGGCAATTAGATTTTCTTTTTCTTTGGGTAGGATAGACAATATTTTCCCTAGTCGTATTGGTAGAGGGTATCTTAAACATTCTTTTCCTATTGAGGTAAGGTTCTCTTGGGAATCCAAAC
The DNA here is from genome assembly GCF_004770045.1 of Leptospira montravelensis. Classification (NCBI taxonomy): domain Bacteria; kingdom Pseudomonadati; phylum Spirochaetota; class Leptospiria; order Leptospirales; family Leptospiraceae; genus Leptospira; species Leptospira montravelensis. The sequence continues at coordinate 180,433 of NZ_RQFO01000011.1, read as the reverse complement.
AACCAAGGAGTTTCAATCTGGTTATACTTTGAATCACTGATCCTTTGTTAGGTGGGTCTAAAAAAGTCAACTGTTGGATTTCTTCTCCCCATGACTTAATTTCTAAAACCAAACGATCAATATCGCCAGATAGGATCTCTGGTTTGGTCCGATCTAAAAAAGAATTTTCTTCTTCCTTTGACCAAAGTCGGTAAACTAAACCTTTTCCTTCTCTTGCGGCTCGCCCTGCCCGTTGTTTGGCACTACTTAAACTAATACGTTCTTTGATTAAATGAGAAACACCTGATTCAGAATCGAAGTGGAGGTGTTTTTCATAACCGGAATCAAATACAATGCGAACTCCTGGAATGGTAACGGAAGACTCGGCAATATTTGTAGAAAGTATGATTTTCTTTTTTCCAGGCAAAGAAGGTAAAAAGATTTTTTCTTGGTCGGCTAAATCCATATCACCGTATAATCCTAATACACTCGCGTTAGATTTGATGCCAGGAATGGATTCCAAACTATTCCTTAAATCAAGAATTTCTTTTTTTCCTGATAAAAAAACAAGGATATCACCTTCTGTTTGTTCTACGGCTTTGGGAATCAGATCCAATAATCTTTGATTTGTATTTTTATTGGAATCTCCCATATGAAAAATTTCCAGAGGGTGGGTGACCGCCCGAACTTCAATAGGTTTTGACCGGATCCCTAGTGATTCAAAATTTTGTCCGTCTAAAGTGGCTGACATAACGAGGATTTTTAAATCATTACGAAAGACTTCTTGGGTTCGTCTCGCCAAAGCAAAACAAAGATCAGAATCCATTCGCCTTTCATGAAATTCATCAAAGACAACGAGTCCGTAATCTTTAAGTTCTGGGTCAGAGAGAAGAATTTTAGTTAAAATCCCATCTGTGAGAAATTCAATTTTTGTATTATTTCCAACCTTTGTATCAAACCGAACCCTGTAACCGACCGTATCGCCCAGGTTTTCATTTAATGTTTGGCTAATCCTTTTAGCGGCATTTTTAGCGGCAATTCGTCTAGGTTCTAAAATACAGATTTTTTTCCCTGAGGAAACGCCCGCTCGCAAAAGTTCTATTGGGAGAGCCGTAGTTTTTCCTGTCCCTGGTGGAGCATCTAAGATGGTGACAGGATTTGTTTGTATCGAATCGACAATGGATTGTAAGGCGGTGAGTACTGGGAATGGATCCAAAGGAGGTGACACTTTTATACTTATGGAAGAGGGTAGGATTCCTAAAGAAAAAATCAAACAATTTGTATTTTATTTTCTGAAATCACAAGAATCGGGTTTCCAAGATCCATCGAATTCGTTAAGATTTCCTTGTGGATTCCAATCACAAACACTACGAAATCATAAAAAACTCCATCGAATATGTTTTGGAACATTTTGAAGAACAACCCAATTTAGATGTTTTGGCTGAACGAGTTTCTTTAAGTCCCTTCCATTTTCAAAAAGTATTTCGGACTTGGGCTGGTGTTTCACCAAAGGAGTTTTTACAATTTGTGACTGTAACACACGCCAAACAGCTGCTAAAAGAATCAAATCTTTTGGATACAACGTATTCTCTAGGATTATCCAGCACAGGAAGGTTACATGATTTATTTGTTAAACTAGAAGCCATGACTCCTGGTGAATTCAAACGAGGAGGGGAAGGATTGATTTTACAATATGAAGTATTTCCTTCTTCTTTTGGAGATATTCTTTTAGTTTCATCAGAACGAGGAATCCAATCCCTTCAATTTATTGATACACTGGAACAAGGGATCAAAGATTCTAAAAAAGAATTTCCAAATGCGATTTGGAAAGAAGGGGAATCTAAGGAACACCAAAAATTAAAAGATTACTTTCAAAAATTTATAATTCCCGAAACTCCTATTCCCCTTTATCTTTATGGAACAGAATTCCAATTTAAAGTTTGGAAATCTTTATTAAAAATACCAATGGGAAGTCTTTTCACTTATGGAGACATTGCCGCGACGATAGGGCAACCATCTGCGCAAAGGGCTGTGGGAACCGCAATCGGTAAAAATCCCATTGCCTACCTTATCCCTTGTCATCGTGTGATCCAAACCTCAGGTTTGTTTGGCGGATACAGGTGGGATCCGAATCGAAAACGAATGATCATTGCCTGGGAACAGTCCAAACTTGTTTCACCAAACAATGATTTGTCGTAATTTCTGAAATATAATTCTAAAAAAACGAATAGATACTTATTTGGTTTTCTTTAACCTAAATGCCTTGTATGAGAAACTAAAAAGAATCCCACGAGTAAAAAACTTTGGGCAATCAAGTAGGTGACCCAAGGAACTTGAAATTCCCACCTAGGGTGCCTTGTTCCATTGATCGTTGTTTCTCCCATCACAGCATCAGAGAGAAGGAAAAAACCGGCTCCTATGGCTAAATAAATCCAAACTCCACCAAATACTAGATAGGCGTTAAAACATAAGGATACAAAAAAACACAAAACCAATCCATAAACAAACGCAGAGGCCATGACCCATTTGGAACGATTGGGATTGTACACTCTAAAATAAAAAATGAGCGCTGGTAAAATCAATAAAACAATGGTTACCGCATAAGGCAATACACCCGTATATATTTCATTCCAGGTGGTTAATTTCCAAAAGGATAACAAAAAGAAAACTTGGGCGATGGCAAAACTAAAAATTCCACCAAGGACCGGATCTTCCATTTGTTTTGTGGCAATCGGAAATTGAAGGTTAAACCAATCTCCTAAAAAAGAAAATCCTATGGCATATAAAGGGTAAGAAAATCGCGCATGACCCAGTTGGAATAATAACCAAGCAAAAAGTAGGATTTGAAAGGAAAAACCTAGATAAATTCCACGGGAAAGTTCTAAACGTTTGAGTGGATTTGTTTCCCCTTGTAACGTATACCAATGGATAAAAAATGCCGAAATGATGGCTATAGGAATGGTTGTGAGAATTAAGTAGTATACCATACTTGATTTTAACATGAAACAAAAGGGAATGCAATCAGTAAGTTGGATGAATCGATCTTTCTCCTTTGGTTTTTTACTTCTTCTGTTTCTTTTTGACTCAAATTGTATAACAAATTCTATTTTAGAGAAAGAGAAAAGTATTCCAATTTCTCCCACAAACTTGGAGGATAAAGAAAGTTATTTAGTCTTACGATTGGTTCGAGGCAAAGACCAATCCATAGGGAATGTAGAAGAAATTTCTGTGAACTTAACATTCGAAAATAACAAAGATACCACAAAACAAAGGTTACGTATATTTCCACTTCCGCTAGCAAAACCAAAGGAACCATTTTTTTTGCCTCTTTCTACGAAATCGGAATACAACGAAGAAATGTTACTTGTTGGTTGTTTGTATTTTTTCCCTATCCCGAATTTTTTTCAAGGGATATTACATTTGGAGATCCAACAAACAAAATCTTTCCCAACAAAAGATTTTTTATTTTACAAAATGGTTCCATATGATTGGCAAGGGAACCTCACCAAATACTGGGAATACGATCTCGATCATAGCAAAATTACTGACAAAACCATTCCCTCTCTATCGTCTTACAGGCATTTGGAGTGCGAAAATGACATTCGTCATCGTAAGGAAATCCCTAAAAATGGTATGGTGAGTCCGCCTGAAGAAGACTGACCGCCAAACTAGGGGTAGCGGGTGAGGGATGGAATCGTCTCACTGGTCCCCAAAAATTATTTTTTTTGTTACCAACCAGAATGCACGTTCTGAATTCGTTATAAAAACATTTATCGTGGTTTCCAATTCCAAAACACGCAAAGGTACGGTTGAAAGAAATTCGTATTAAAAAATTATAGGTAAACAATTATGCGTACACTGCTTATGAATCATAAACTGAATCTACTAATATTCTTAACATTTATATCATTATTTACGATCGGTTGCCCTGCTGGAGGCGGTGGAGGTGGAGGAGCTGCTTTTGCTTTGTTAGGTTTTGGAGGTTCATCTGCAGCGCCAGAGACCGTTTCCAATCCTCCAGAACCACCAACTGCAACTCCACAGTTACAATTATTTCGAGACGGAAGTCAAATTTTCAATTCTGGTACAGCGAACTTAGGATCTGTAGTCATTAGTACTTCAGGAACCCCAGTTACATTCACCATTAAAAACTACGGAAAAGAGAAACTCAGTTTAGTTGGTCCACCAGCAATTACGAAGAGTGGAACGGATGCTTCCATGTTTGTGATTGTTCAACCTTCTGATTTAGAATTAGAACTAAATGAAACAGTGAATTTTACCATCCAATTCAACCCGAATGCAGCTGTTGGAGTTAAATCAGCGCAAATCTCGATTGTTTCTAACGATCCTACAACACCAACGTTCCAAATCAACATCACTGGCACTGCTACTCCTGTACCAACACCTGAGATTTCAGTAACAGTGGCAAACGTTGAGAAAACTAGTAGTGATACTTATACATTTACTTCCGTACAAGAAGGTCTTTCCGGTTCCAATGTGACAGTCAACATTCGCAACCAAGGAACTGCTGCGTTGAATGTTTCCAATATCACATTGGCTTCAGGAGACACGTCCCAATTCACAATTACACCAGGAACACTTCCTTTGAATGTTGCTGCTGGTGGGAATAGTTCGTTCACAATGCGATTTAATCCAAGTTCCACAGGGACGAAAACTGCTGCACTCAACATCCTTTCGAACGATGCGGATGAAGCTACTTTTGTGATCAATCTCTCAGGAACGGGTACAGCAGCCCCAGCCCCAGAAATCAATTTACAAGTAGGTAGCGTGGATATTGCCAGCGGTGGATCTATGGCATCTTTCGGGACTGTGCGAGTAGGAACTGGCACCTCTGATACAACCGTCACAATCCAAAACCAAGGGAATGCAACACTCAACCTAACAGGAACTCCTAGAGTTTTGATCACTGGTGGGAATGCATCTGATTTTGAGATTGTTAGTCAACCTTCTGCAAATACTATTTTAGAAGGCTCTACTTTGACATTCAAAGTTCGTTTCACACCAACAGCTGCTGGGGCAAGGACCTCCACTTTCCAAATCACAAATAATGATAATAATGAAGGAACTTACACAGTGAACCTCTCTGGTACCGGGAATGTTCCATCTTCTCCCTGTAGCCCAATCATTGCAAACGTAACCAAAAGTTCAAATGCAGGTTCTCAAGCCATCAATGGCGGAACTTTATATTGGGGAAGTACAGTAGATATAGTCACTACTGTTTCTAGGCCAAGTATTGTATATTATATGAACCAACCACATTCAAATTCATCGGGACTAGTATTGGGTTATCTATATGATTATGATGGTAATCCACTTATGAGTAGCAGAGATTCTCGCGGTACAACTTCCATGTCTGGAATGATACCATATTCGCGTTATTCTACGGATTATTTGTCACTTGAAGATGGAGCACAAGCGATTCCCACATACAATCCATCCTTAACATTTGCTCTAAAGTTTGAACCGAATACAATTGTTTCGTTAGCTTCTACCAATGCGACAGTCACAACGGTGTCCAGTTGTAATCCAATGCTTTTGGAAGACCAAGCATTTACTTCATCCGAGGGAACTTCTTCCACCAATGGGTTGGACAAAGTTTGGACATATCGCAAAAAACTGAATGTTAATTTGATCTTTGTTGCTGGAACCTATGCGACTCCAACTGTTGCAGGGATTCAAGCAGCAGTGGATCGAATGACCCAAGTGTATGCACAAAACTCTGTTAAAATAGACCTTCAGTTTACTGCCACTACTGTGACTGCAGCAGAATTTCAAACCATAGCGAATTTGGATAATGATATGGGAAATGTCACAGCTTCCCTTACAAAACTATATACATCAACAGGTTCTTCCCAAGTAGCAACATCACTTAACATTTACCTAACGGCGGATGAAACCCAAGTGGGAGGTGTTCTTGGAATTTCTTCAGGGATTCCTGGCCTTCCAGGAGTTACAGGAAGTAAAAAGTCTGGTATGATTCTCTTCATCGAACCGCATAGATCTTCCGGATCCGCTGGAGGTTTACTCTCGAATGCTGATTTGGTCTTCCTTGGGAATACAATGGCACACGAAGCCGGACACTTTTTGGGACTTTTTCATATCAACGAAAGAGGCGGTTATAATTCCCTTTCTCCTACTGGTTTAAATGCTCGTGATCCAATTCGCGATACTCCTTCTTGCTCATCCTCGTATGCTAATACAGTTTATAACAATAATGTTGTTGATATTGACGAATGTATTGGAACGGGATTTACCAATGCGGGTGGATACAATTTGATGTTCTGGGCAGGAGATGGTGTTACCGACCAAGGACAACTAACAGGCGAGCAGGGGTGGCTCTTACGTAACAACCCATTGACGTATTAAGGATATGATAATGAATATGATGAAATGGATTTTAACTTTACTCCTTCTGCAATCAACTTTGGTTGCAGAATCTTTGGATCCCAACCGTTACCAAAAAATCAAACGTATTTTAAGCCAAACCGGGCATGTTGAATTGGAAGACATGAAACGTTCGATGGAATCCATTGTGAGTTATCCGGCTCCCTATCTTCGAACTCTCAGTGAAGAACCTGGAGTTCGGATTTATGTGAAAGAGCGATCCTTGTTGCTCCTTTCTCACTATCCAGATGGAGAATCAGAAACCTTTCTTAAAAGTAACGTGGCAAACCAAACACTCCATCCTAGTTTGCGCAAGTTCTCTGCGCGTTCTTACCGCGATGGATTCATTGGGAAAAAGTCAGATCAGGTGAATGCGTATTTAAGCCAGTATAGTAATGATGCAAAAATTGGAGAAACAGTTCGTACACTTTTAGATTCAAAAATCAAAAAGAATTTTAATTCAAATACGGAAAACCAAAACGCAACAGAAGACCTACATTTGAAGAAAAAAACCAATTAGTTAATTCTTCTGTAATTTTACGGTTGTCCCTACATGCTCTTTGTGGGGTCAAATGATTTCTATTTCCACCGTTACCGTATTTTCGTGTGGAAATTTTCTTCTACAAATCGAAGTCTATATTCAACTATAAAAAATTAAATTCTTTTTCTTCCCTTCCTGTCTAAATGGCAGTGGTATTCCTTCGTTTTAGTTTACTTTTCCTATTGTTTTTCATCTTTAACCAATGTACAAAAACCAATCCTTCTTATGAGGCTTGTGAAAGGGCCGATTTAGACTACCTGGCTTGTTCCCTTGTTGTATACCAATCCTATACTTATTGCGGAGAAAGGTCATCTGCGGTCACTGGGAGTGCAGAAACTAAAGCGGATGCTAAATTTCAATGTGACGCCGAACGACTGATAGGTTCATACCTATGCGAAGACATTAAGAAAAAAACCTGCGGTACAAAATAAGGAACCATTACACCGCAGTCAATGTTTCCAGTGGGAATCACTTGAATAAACCCATAGACATGGATGTTTTTGATTCCGTTACGTGTGTGAAGCCTTTTTGTAAAGCATGTATTGAGACAAAACTGTAAAAGATGTAAGAGTACATTCATACCGCTACTTCCTATTATGTGACATAAGATCAATTATGGGAAGTCCCATATTGCTTCATAATTGATAGTATCTGAAATCGAAATAATGCTTCAAAAGTAAAAGTATTCGAAGAGATCAAAAACATGAACCATTCAGGATAAAAAATGGGGAATCGCGGATCTTTCTTGCGGTTTTATGGATTTTCTGTTAGGCGTGGTTTGTCAAAGCCCACTAGCCCACCTCCACCACCCAATTCAGGGCGGGGGCAAAGTAGGCATCAATGTGACATAGTTTAATTAAAGTTACTTTTTTGAACCGTCACTCACACGTTTTTGAATGACTTCATTCAGCACTTGAACAAGTTCTTGGAACTCATCACCTTTCCGGATGCGAATGGTTTCAATAGGTTCTCCCGAAGCCATTCGCTGCAAAGACCGTTTGATACTAAAAACGGGGCCTGCCATTTTGTGAGATTTGAAAACGGAGAACACAGTGATTAAGAGTAAATAAAGAATGGAAAGTGTCACCACCGCATCGAATTGAATGGTATACATATTCAATTGGTGGTCGTAGTTTGGAAGGTAAATTTCCCTAGGAACAAATTTCTCTTTTGCTTCGCCTGGACCCGCGTCTTCGTTCTCAATTTTCCAATAAACAGTTTGTGCATCTTGTCGAAGACGAAATACGGCGCCACCGTCATATTTTGACTGGTTCAACCAATAGAGAAAACCTAAAGTCACTAGTACCCCGGATATAAACAAAAGCGAATAATGCGCTAAAAACTTTAATTGGAATTCCTTATCGATGAGATAATGAAAACGAAAGGTTTTTTTGTGATTTTGAGACATGGCTTCTTTTAAGGTATTCCCCTTGGGTGTTAGGAAAGACCCTCTCATAAAAAGACAATATTGTCAAAAACTTATAAAGATTAACGAATTTTTTCTGTTTCTAATATCTTTTGGATCGGGATTTCGATCAAACCTTCTAGTCCCTGGAAGTGCAGATGTGTTTCTGATTGTCCAAGAATCACTCCACGGTATTCTGTTCCATCTTCTAATCGTACAAGTTCTAATCTTGCATGTTCTTCGTACAGTTTGGACTCACGTGCAAGAATTGTTTGTGTTTGAAAGGCTTTGAGTTCTTTGTCTTCTTTAGCGCTGACTGGAGCAGCCAATACCGGATTTTCACCTAGTTTCACAATGGTCTGTTGCTTCGAACTTAGGATCAGATCTCCCACTGAGACAGAACCTTCTCGAACTGATACTACCTCTAACGTCCCATCAAATTGAACACTAAATACTGTTCCTCTAACTTGCGTAAGATGTTCCCCGGCTTGCACAACGAATTGGCTGTCCTTTGATAGTTTGGAAACAGAAGCAAAGATCTTCCCCTTTTTCACTGAAAACTTTTGGGTTTGGGCATCTTCTGTTTTTTCGATTTGATCCAAAATGACTTCTGAATTTGGTGTGATGCGCATCCAAGATCCAGTTTCAAAATCTAAATCGCTTTGCGAGTTTCCATCAGTAATGATGACATCCCCTGATACCAATTGATAGTTTTTTACAAGGGCCACAGGATGAGAACTTCCTTCTGGCAAAACAGACACCTTCCCTTTTACAGAAGAAACAATGACTTTCAATGGAGAAACGATTGCTTTTGAAGTTTTGGCCACAGATGCATTTGCAACTTCCGACAGTTTTTCATTGGATGGATTCAGTAAAAAAACAAAGACTAGTGCGGCAGCCAAGGATAAAGCAGACCCACCAACTAACGTGAGTCCAATTGGTTTGCGGAAAAAAGAAATTACATTAGAAACAGAACTTTTTTGGGGTATATATTCGAATTGGATGTTTCGTTTGGAAACAACTTCCCAAGTAGGGAATTCTCTGGACTCTGTAACCTTGGAAGGTTTACGTAAGAGTTCTTCCCATTTAGCGAATGTCTGTTGTTTCTCAAATTCGTTCATTGATTCTAATCCGGTACCAGATTTTCTCTTTTGGCGATGGCCAACACTTTCTCTGTGGCCCTTATGACCAAACGAGATGCCGTAGAAACCGAAACTCCCAAGACCTCAGCGATTTGCACTAACTGAAATCCTTCCACATTTTTAAGTAATAAAGCCGAACGTTCTTCTTCTGACAGTTCTCCCAAAAAAGAATAAAGCCTATCTTCTAAGTCTTGGTATTCTGCTCTCGTTTCTAGTTTTGGATTGTGGCTATGAAACTCGATTTCATCAGAGACAATCTCTTTTGTTGTGGAAAATTTTTTAGCATAATTGATAGATAAATTGCGTGCGATGGTATACAAAACCATAACGGACTTCTCTTCCGAGAGGCCGGCTTCGCTATAGTGCTTATGGAAACTTAAGAAACTATCCTGCATCAAATCCATTGCCGTGTCCGCATTTTGAGTGTACTTGTAGAGGAAGTCATAAATACGTTTATGGCTTCTTTCATAAATTTGACTCATAGAGACAGCTTTGTCTGACACAATCTTGTATGTGTTGGTAAAACCGAGTCTCTGACAAGTAAAATCCCGTTCCTCTCTATAAAAGTAAACAAACAGGAAAGGTCAGATTCTCAAGGGAACCAGATTATTTTTCTCTTAAAAGGGCGTCATTTGCTGCGTTTTTATAAGCACCAATCATTGTAGGATAATTAAAAATGTGTTCGGTAAAGTACTCAATGGGTGCCTTCAGATTGACCACACATTGCCCGAGTGCAATGAGCTCTGTTGCTTTGTCAGAAATGATATGCACTCCCAAAACTCGTCTGGATTTTTTATCAAAAAGGATTTTTAAAAGCCCCACTTGGTCCCCGCTGATTTGGGCACGTGTAATGGTGTCAAATTTTGCCATTCCCACTCCATAAGAAACCCCACGAGCTTTGAGAGCTTCTTCTGTAGGTCCAATGGTTGCAATCTCGGGAAGAGTATAAATTCCAATTGGAAATTCTTCGGAATCTACAGGAACAGAAGGATGACCAAACATGTGTTTTGCGACGTATGCACCCTGATACATAGAAACAGAAGCTAAACTAGGAAATCCTATGACATCCCCACAAGCATAGATATTGGGGTTATTGGTTTGATAGTTTTCATTCACCAAAATTTGTTTTCGATCATTAGGAATGATTCCCACCGATTCTAAACCTAAATTATCGACATTCCCAAAACGTCCGCGAGAAATGAGGACTTGATTGACTCGGACCACCTCGCCTCTGTTAGTCGTGAGTTCAAAACCTTCCTCATTGGGAAGTTTGTTGTACTTTGTAATGGATGAATCCACATGGATTGAAATCCCAGACTGTTGCATAATCCGAGTCATTTCACTTGATACATCTTCATCTAAAAAACCAAGGATTCGACTTTGGGAATCGAAAAGGTGGACCTGCACGCCTATGTGCGCAAAAATCGTGGCGTATTCTGATCCAATGATTCCTGCTCCTACCACTGCCAAAGAGGTAGGCATCTTTTTCATTGCAAAGAGCCCATCACTGTCATATACGAGTCCATCTTCAAATGGAATATTTTCATTCGTTGGCCTACGAGGACTACTGCCCGTTGCTATAAGAATGTTCTCGGTTTCATAAACTTTTTTCCTACCAGCAGAGTCTGTGACTTCTACGTGGTGGGCATCTACGATCTTTCCCCAACCGGTAAGTGTCGTGACACGGTTTTGGATCATTTGTTCGCGGGTGACATCTTCTTCTTTTTCAATCACAGTCCCTGCACGAAACATCAGTTCCTGCAAGGTAAGCATGGCCGGTTTGGGTGATTGTAGTCCGTGAAGGTTGGACAATTTTAAGTTACGATAGAACCTACTTGTTTCTTGTAAAGATTTGGAAGGGATGGTTCCGTAATGGACACAACCTCCTCCCAAGTAAGGGTCTTTCTCTATAATGGCTGCTTTTTTTCCCATTTTGCTTGCTTGGATAGCAGCTTTTTGTGCGGCAGGACCGCCCCCGATGGCGAGTAAATCGAAACGATTGATGGACATTTGCTAAAAAAACAATACCGACAAAGTGGAAAATAGCAAGGAAAAATTGACAATAAGATTCTATCACAAAGTTCTTTGATATTTTTCACCTAACAGAGCAAAACGTGGAATACAAAAAATCTTGCTTTGAAAAGTCACGATCTCATGTTTCATTCATCCCTATGGAATTCTTTAAAATGATCCAATCCGGACTCACTTCAGTCTGGAAAATCCTTTCCGAAGGAATTAGAGCCAAACTTGCATGGTTTACTGGTACCTTAATTGCCCTGACCATCCTTTTACTTTCCATCATCACGGTTCGCCAACAGACGGCCATCCTCTCTGAGAGTTATGAAAAACAAGCAGCAGTCTCCAAAAATTTTATCGCAAGTTTGGTGATGGAGATTGAGAATATTTCGCAAAACTTAATTCGGATCGAAGAATTCAAATCTAGAATAGAAAAACAAAGAGAAGAACTAAAAAAATATCGAACTGCGAAAGTAGTGACCCAAAAAAAAACGGTATCTGTCTTCGGATTTCAAACCAATCTCTTTGGTTCTCTTGGAACTTCCAAAGTGATAAAAAAAGTGGATACCTTTTTTTCCGTATATCTGACAAAAGATGATGTAGATGTATTGGAAAGAGAAATTCGCCACCAACTTAGAGAAGCAGCAAATCGAAATATCAGTGAAAAAGAATGGAATACACTTGTTAGTTTAGCTTCTTCGTATGTTCGAAATGAAGCTAAGTATATTGAAATTCAAAAACAAACTCCACCAGAAGATCCAGACGAAAAATTAAAATGGGAAACGAATTTAAAAAATCTAAAAAAAGAAATTCGAAATCATAAATCACAACTAGATCTATTTATTGCAAAGTTCTATGCTGATTCCAAAAAAAGAAAATTAGAAGAACTGGGTCTTGATACCAAACTCTTTCGCATCCAAACCTTTCCACTTTCGGCAATGATCCAAGGGGAAACTTCCCTTGCTTCCTTTGATACACAGATCATAGACAATACATCTCCACTCGCTAAAATGGACCAGTTTGGACCAATGGAAGAAAGTTTGGTGGAATCCTTCCAACGTTTATCTGATGATATTTCGTCCCTTGACGAAAATGAAAAACAGTATGTTTACGAATGGGAAGATAGAGAAATCCAAGCCCTTCATTCTCCCCTCTTTCGACACCAGAATTCAACCAAAAGAGCATTTAACCTAAGTAGTATTAAATCTAGTTTAGGAGATTACAGAGAAGTCATCAAGGAAGATTACCGAATCACAAAAGAACTAACAGAACTCATTCCAAAACTGAGAGAAAGAATCCAGTTTTTGAAAAATGCAAAACCTCCGATTCCACCTGCAAAGGACAAACTTTTTACCAGTTTTTATAAATCTTACGGTGAACTCATAGCAGAAAGAGACAAAATTTTTGACGAAGTTACGGAAAACTACCCCATTCCCTTAGAAACTTGGGAAAAAATTGAGGCCTTGCGCAGTTTGCGAGATGTCACCTTGGAAGACTGGGTTTTGATGAAATTCAAAACAGATCCCACTGAATACGAACGTTATTACCAAGATCCAGAAGTTCGAGAAATCCAAAGGAACCGTTGGAAAGCCATTCGCAAATGGATATTAAATGCGGAACAAGAAACTCCCACAAAAGAACTAAAGAAACTATTCCCGGATGGAAGTTTTGGTCATTCCCGAAGTGAATCAGAAGAGATCATGTGGAAGTTAGATGGGACTCATCTTTTGGAATCGGAAAATGTTCCCAATCTTGTTTTACGTGATAATTTTTCAGGCCTGATTCGAACATTGGTTGATAGGACAGATGGAATTCGTGCCATCAAAGACAATAGAAATCAAATTGTATTCACAGCCATTACCATTTGTTTGGTGGCAATTCTATTTGCTATTTTTATCTCTGGAGTGGTGGTTCAAAAAATTCGAAATATCATTCGAAGTGCAGAAGATGTTGGCCAAGGGAATCTTCACGTCCATTTTGATGATGGAGGGAATGATGAATTTGGGAACCTAACAGTCGCACTAAACCAGATGGTTTCCGGATTAAAGGAACGTGAAAAAATGCGAGGAGTTCTCGGAAGTATGGTGGACCCGGTGGTGGTCGGGGAAGCCCTTAAAGATTTAGAAAAACTAAAACAAGGAAGTGAAAAAATCATCACCGCCTTCTTTTCCGATATTGCTGGATTTAGCACCATTTCTGAAAAATTAAATTCAAAGGAACTTGCCAATCTTCTCAATGAATATTTATCAGCAATGACCATCATCTTAAAACATCATGATGGAGTTTTGGATAAATACATTGGGGATGCCATCGTGGGAGTATTTAATGCCCCACTAGATGTAGAGAATCATTGTTTAAAAGCTGTATCTGCCAGTGTTGAAATGCGTGATAAACTTGAGGTATTAAAAAAAGAATGGATCGAAAAAAATAAATACATTCCAGAAGCCCATACGATGAAGTTCCGCATTGGACTAAACATGGGTTATGCGAAGGTTGGGTTTATGGGAACCGATGCCCTAGCTTCTTATACAATGATGGGTGATACTGTTAACTTGGCGGCACGGTTAGAAGCGGCTGGAAAAGATTATGGAGTTTGTATTTTGGTTTCGGAATTTGTTCATGATGAAGTCAAAGACCATTTTTTTACAAGAAAGTTGGATATTGTGCGAGTGAAAGGAAAATCCAAACCCGTTACTTTATTCGAAATCCGAACCAAAAAAGGCGATGAAACAGAAGAAGATCATAAATTCGTGGAAGCCTACGAATCTGCCCTTTTCTCTTATTTGAATCGAAAGTTTGAGGAAGCAGGGAAAAAATTCTACACCTTACTGACCACAAATGGAGATGAAGCCTGCAAACTCCTTTGGGAAAGGTGCCAATATTACTTAGAAACTCCCCCAGAACCAGATTGGGACGGTGCATTTACAAGGACAAAAAAGTAGGAAATCTGCGAAATATTTCAATAAAATGGAAATTTCATCCAATAAAGTATAACATTTTCTTGCATTTTCAGAGGTGGATTTTAGAATTGGAATCACTCATCTTACAGGAGACAAACTATGGCACTACGTTTAGGCGACGAAGCACCGAATTTCCAAGCGGAAACCTCTGAAGGCAAAATTGACTTTCATGAATATTTAGGACAAGGTTGGGGGATTTTATTCTCTCACCCAAAAGACTACACTCCAGTTTGTACTACAGAACTAGGATACGTGGCAAAAATTAAACCAGAGTTTGAAAAACGTAATGTAAAAGTGATCGCACTTTCCGTTGACCCTGTAGACAGCCACAAAGGTTGGATCTCTGATATCAACGAAACACAAGGTACCAAAGTAAACTACCCTATCATTGCGGATGCAGATCGTAAGGTATCAAACCTTTATGATATGATTCACCCGAATGCAAGTGAAACAACAACTGTTCGTTCTGTATTTGTTGTAGGACCTGACAAAAAAGTAAAATTAACTCTTACTTATCCTGCTTCCACTGGAAGAAACTTTGATGAACTTTTACGTGTGATTGATTCTTTACAACTCACTTCACAGTTTAGCGTAGCAACTCCTGCAAACTGGAAAGATGGCGAAGACACAATCATCGTTCCTTCTGTTTCTGATGAAGATGCTAAGAAAAAATTTCCTAAGGGATTTAGAACCATCAAACCTTATTTGCGTTACACACCACAACCAAATAAGTAATTTAAACTTGGCGGGTTTTTTCACCCGCCTATTTTATACTTATGCATATCAAACTAAGTCGCATTGAATCTCCATACGTATTAGAAGCAACGAATGAATCTGGTAATTCCATTCTTATTGATGCCTCCCCCGAAATAGGCGGAAAAAATTCTGGTCCAAGGCCTATGGAACTTTTGATTATGGGTCTTGCTGGATGCAGTAGCATTGATGTTTTGATGATTCTAAACAAACACAGAATCGAAGTAAAAGACTATTCCGTAGAAGTCGATGCAGACAGAGAAAAAGTGGAAGAAGCCAATCTATTTAAAAACATCCATTTGAAGTTTAAAGTAAAAGGTGATTTTAAAGAAGAACAGGTAAAACGTGCAATTGATCTTAGTTTAGAAAAATACTGTTCCGTTGCCAAAACACTCGAAAAAACCGCAAAAATCACTTACGAATTTGAGTTAGTTTCTTAGTTAATCCTTTCGCAGTTTGGCATTGGAAAGTTTTACCAATCCATTACAATTAATGAATCCGTGATCTATTGATTCATTGTAGATATTGCTGAGATTGGTAAGGTATCTTATTACTTATTTTAATTCGTTCAAGTCCCAATTGTATTCGTTATAAACAATTTTCGCATCTGGTTTAATTGTTTCTTCAAACCCTTCCTGCAAATATTGAATGAGAGTGGTTTTTTTTGTAAAATCTGTTTGGAACCAATTAAAAATTTTACTTAAATACAAAGTGTTTGTGGATTTATCGTAAGAATTCTTTTTGGGATTTTTTAAAAACCCAAGTTTAGCAGATTGGAGTTGTTTCTCGAGAGTCATTGGTGTGTAGGATTCAGAAACTAAAATGGGACAACCAATGGAAGCACAAACAATGGCAAAGTGAATCCTAGGTTCATTAAAATCCTTTCTTAACTTTTCATGTTCAATCCAATCTAGATGTCTGGATTTGCCAAGGAGAGTAAAGAATTCTTTTTTCCAAGGGATTCCACGCGCTAAATTAATTTTGGAAAATGGAGATCCAATTTCAGTAATGCTTTCTACAGGATAATGATCCAATATTAGTTTTACTGTGAATGCATTGTATGCATTGATTAAAAAACTAATTTTTTCTTTTTCATTAAAACCTTGGTATTGGGCTTCTGTTACCTTAGAAAGCGATTCCAAATACTGTCGAAAAGTGCCCTCTTCCGATTGAATTCCTTTATAAGAAACAAGTCCATTCTTCACATTCTTTTTTAGGATGGAATCCCAAACAGAATGTTTATGATCAAAACCTTGGGCATAAATGCCTTGCCATAAGCCAATACAAAGGAACGAAATGAGAAACTGTTTCATAAAGACCATCCAAACAGTTAGACTGATCCGAATTGGGTGTACCAAGGAAAATTTATGATAAACTGTTCAAATATCGACTGATTCCTTGGATCACTGGTGCCGGAATTTCATGACCACCATTAAATGCGATAAATTCACCTAGTAGTCCTGCGCTACGAAGTAACTTCTCTAATTTTTTAGCATTCGCATAACCAAGGATAGGGTCAAATTCTCCGTGGGATTGGAAAAATCGTAAAATAGATTTTTTAGGTGCCAAATCTTTCCAAAGAGATTCATTCACAAGTGCACCAGAAAGAATCATAAGTCCTTTAGATACATCTTCTTTTCTAAGTGTTAAGTCTGTTGCAAGCATAGCGCCTTGGGAAAATCCACCAAGGATTAATTGGTTCCAAGGGACTCCAAGAGCATCTAACATCAAGTAGGCGGCCTGTCTTGCTACTTCCATTCCTTCTGGGTCTTTATCTGCAAAATTTCTGAAATCATTTTTGCGGATTGCTTCTTCCAAAGCTGCCATATCAATCGGGAACCAAGCACGACCCGAATACCCTGGCATAAGAGGAACACTTAAATGTCCATGAGGAAAAACCCAATTGAATTTTTGGTCTGTGACTAATACTTCATGAATGGGAAATAAATCAAATGCACTGGCACCATAACCATGAAATAAAACCACCGTTGGTGCATCAGGGTCTCCTTTGACTCGCAGTACTTGTAAAGGTCCAAGAGGTTCTAATTCGTTTTCATTTTCTAACATAGTTTAACCGAAAAGAGATGGTTGGTCCTGATCTTTCGTTTCTGAAACAAAGTTAGTAACAGAAATTCCTAAGAGCCGAATTTTTTTGAATGGATCTGTATTTTCCTTCCAAACATTTGCCAACAAATTCGAGGATTGTTGGAAAAGGTTGTCTGCCAAGTAGAAAACGGAATCGGAAGAAATAGATTTTTGTTTCACTGTAAAATCTTCAAATTTTGTTTTTAAAGTGAGAGTTTTTCCTTGTTTGTTTTTACGTCCCATTCTCTCTTCTAATTCCTTCGATAAGGATTCTAATGTAAGAATCAAAAAAGAAAAATCTCCAGAATCATGGGAAAAGGTAGTTTCTACTCCAATCGATTTGGGATCGCGAAAAGGAATCACTTCCCGGTCATCAAGCCCTCTTGCCATCCGGTAAAACACAGCACCCATCTTTCCAAATTCTTGAATTAAAATAGATTCCTCCGCTTCGCGGAGTTCTGAACCCTTTGTATAACCTAATTGGGAAAGCCGTTCGTAGGTTTTTTTCCCGATCCCAAAAAAATGATTTAAAGGTAAATCAGCCAAAAACTTTTTTTCTTCCCCAGGCAAAACCACATAAAGACCGTTAGGTTTATTTTTTTCAGAAGCCATTTTAGCTAAAAACTTATTTTGAGCGACTCCTGCTGAACAAGTGAGTCCGGTTTTTTCAAATATCTTTTTTCTAATTTCTTTGGCAATTGTACTCGCAAGAGGAATATTCAATTTATTAGATGTTACATCTAAGTATGCCTCGTCTAAAGATAGTGGTTCTACTAGGTCTGTGTATTCTAAAAAAATGGACCGGATTTCTTTTGAAACCGATTTATAAACTTCAAATCTTGGGGGAGTAAATATAGCTTCAGGACAAAGTTTATAAGCCTGGTAACAAGAAATAGCGGAACGAACCCCAAACTTTCTTGCTTCGTAACTGGCAGCACAAACCACTCCTCTCGAATGCGGAGATCCACCCACAACAACAGGTCTCCCGCGCATTTCGGGAAAATCTCTTTGTTCCACTGACGCATAAAACGCGTCCATATCAATGTGGATGATCTTTTTCATTTCTCTTGTCTAATAGAAGCAAACGAAATCAAAAATCTCTTGCCAAATGTTTTTTTTATCAAATCCTTCATGAATTGTGCACACGAAGCAAGCGGCAAAGATTTTGGTTGTCGATGACAACGAAACAAATATTGAAATTATTACGCATATTTTACTGAATCAAGGATATGAAGTTGCAGTCGCTTATGACGGCGAATATGCTTTAGAGCTGGCAGAAGCACTCGACTTTGACTTAATTTTACTGGATATTCTTCTTCCAGGAATCAGTGGGCTTGATGTCGCCAAACAACTGCTTTGTATGGATAGATCCAAAAATACTCCTATCCTATTTTTATCTGCCTTAAATGAAACGAGTGATATAGTCAAAGGATTGGAAACAGGAGCTGTCGATTATATTACAAAACCTTTTCAAGAATCAGAAATTTTAGCCAGGATCCGTACCCATATAAAAATCAAAACTTTAGAAAAGGAAAGGATTGATTTATTACAGGCAATTCAGAAAGATTTGGAACTTGCAAAATCGAACCAAGAAAATTTAGTCACTTTTCAGTTCCCACCTTCTCCTCTTTATCAAATTTATACTTCCTATAAACCTATGGAATTGGTTGGTGGAGACCTTATCACCTATGATTTGTTACCTTCTGGAGATTTAGATATTTTATTTGGAGATGTAACTGGCCACGGAATTGCCGCTGCAATGGTTTCTCTAATGGCCATCATCACCTTTAAAACTATGGATAAATCTTTTTTATCACCTAGCGAAAGTTTATATTGGATTCATCACACTCTTACGCCTCTGATTAGTACTCATTTTATCAGTGCTATCTACTTAAGATATAAAGCCGAAGAAAACTTACTCTCTTATTCGATGGCAGGACACCATAATATGTTTCTAATTCGTGATCAAAAGATCATAAAACTAGGAACAAAAGGATTTTGTCTCATGATGTTTCCTGACCAACTGAATACGGAAAACGAAGATATTTTTTTAATTTCAGGGGACAGATTATTTTTGTTTTCCGATGGAATGTTTGAAGTTCCCAATGAAAACGAAGATTACCTAGGTGATTTAAAATTTTCTGAAATCATTGAAAACAGAATTCACTTGCCATCAAAAGAATTCCTCGAATCGGTTCAGGAAGAAGTCCTGGTGTATTCAAACGGAAAAGTGGCAGATGATATGACTATGTTATTATTGGAAATCAAATGATCGATGAACTCTTAGCGATTTTGATTGCTTCTGGATTGTTGTTAGTCGCCTATTATTATCACAATGCATACAGGAGAGAAAAAAAACTTAGGTTAATCCTTTTTAGAAAGAATTTAAACAATTCAGAAGAAATAGAACGCACCATCCGCGAAAAGGAAAAACAATACCAAGATATTTATGATACCGCAAACTCAATCATCATTCGATGGAGCCCCGATTTCAAAATTCATTCGATCAATCCTTACGCGGAAGAATTTTTTCAAATTGGAAAAGAAGATGCAGAGGGTAAAGATGTAGTTTTAGATTTGTTCCAAATACCTTTCGAAAAATCCAACGAAGTAAAGTCCCAGTTATGGAATATCTTCCATAGACCGGAACAAAATATTCGACAAGAATATGATGTTTTTATTGGGAAAAATGATAAACGCACGGTTACTTGGTCAAATCGTATTTTAAAAAATGAATTTGGGTATCCTTACGAAGTGTTATCAATTGGAAACGATATCACTAATCGAAAAAT
This sequence comes from Leptospira montravelensis, assembly GCF_004770045.1. Classification (NCBI taxonomy): domain Bacteria; kingdom Pseudomonadati; phylum Spirochaetota; class Leptospiria; order Leptospirales; family Leptospiraceae; genus Leptospira; species Leptospira montravelensis. The sequence continues at coordinate 160,355 of NZ_RQFO01000011.1, read as the reverse complement.
AGCCGAAGAGAATTTAATGAAATCCTATGAAAGGATTTTGGATCTATATAATAACGCACCATGTGGTTATCACTCATTAGATAAAAATAATATAATCGTTTCCATAAACGATACAGAACTAGATTGGTTAGGTTATACTAGAGAAGAAATTGTTGGTAATTTTAAATTTAACGAATTACTCACGGAAAGTAGCCGAGACAAATACCGACTGATAACAGATTCATTTCCTAATGAAAACCTAACGGGCGTAGAATTAGAGTTTGTGAGAAAGGACAAATCTACTTTTTTCGTGAGTTTGAATACGACTGCAACTTTTGATAAAGCCGGTAATTTCATTATTAGCAAATCTACTGTCTTTGATATCACAGATCGAAAACTAGCGGAAGATAAATTAAACGACTATTCGCAAAAAATCCAATTACAAAACAAAAGATTACAAAAAGCTGTCGAAGCAGCAATTAAAGCAAATCGTTCCAAGTCCGCTTTCTTTTCTAAAATTACACATGAACTTAGAACTCCCCTTCATGCAGTAATCGGTTTTTCACAAATATTAGAAAAAGATCCAAACTTACCTGACCACCTAAAAGGTTATGTAAATTCATTGTATGAAAATGGAGTTCATCTACTTGGAATGATTAATGATATTTTGGATCTTTCAAAAATTGAAGCCGGCAAAATGACTGAATTTAGAGAACCGTTTTCTTTAGTGCAACTTTGGGACACTTTGTTCTCTATGTTCTCCTACCGTTTTTCGGAAAAATCCATTAGTTTCGAACTATTAAACGCTTCCGTAATTGTAACTTCTTATTACATAGCAGATCTACAAAAAATACGACAAATACTTGTTAACTTATTGGGGAACGCATTAAAATTTACAAATCAAGGATCTGTCAGCTTAGAAATTAAAATCGAAAGTGACCCAGGACATTCTTTTGATATGGTAAAGTTTATTGTTCGAGATACTGGAATTGGAATTCCTAACGACCAATTGCATTCTATTTTTGAAGCTTTCCAACAAACAGAACAAGGTAGTTCTTATAAGGAAGGAACAGGGCTCGGCTTATCCATTTGTCACCAGTTAGTGGAATTTTTAGGAGGAACCATAAGTGTAAACAGTATTCTCGATCAAGGTTCTGAATTTTGGTTTGAGATCCCATTAACACGATTAGATGTCATTCCAGAACCATTATTGCAAAAATCAAAAATTGGTCCCACACATACAAACCAACTTGAGCATGTTACAAAACCCGAGGAACCTGAAGTAGAATTTGTACAAACATTTTTGAAGGTATCTCCACCAGAATTAAAAAAAGAAATCTTACAATTAATCAGGATCCAAAACTTCGGCCAACTAATTGGTTTGTTAGATAAGATCCAAACAGAAGATAAAGGGAAAAAAATCTTAGAACAAAAAGTGAAAAACAAAAAATACAAATTCTTGATTGATTTAGTTCAATCCACTAATCCTTCAGAGTAATGATATTTATTTTTTGGTAACCCTTCGATTTTAACAAATCCGTTACAAAAACAAAGTTTTCAAAAACTGCCCTTTTATCCACTTCCAAAACGATTGAAGATTTTCCTTCTACATTTTTTGGAATAACGATTGTTAATGAATCTTTGTTTGTTTCCTTACTATCAATAAAAATTGTCCCTAAATGATTGATTTGAATTTTGAAGGTGGGAGTTTCTTCACCTATGGACTCTGTATTAGTTTTTGGGAGATCCAATTGCATAGTAGAGGTAGTTTCCGTAAACCTAACAGCTAACATTAAAAAAATCAACAATATAAACAATACATCTATCAGACTACTGATATCAATTGACGAATCTGAAATTGATTTACGGAGTTTCATGGACCTTTAGTAGAAAAATCATTTACCATTAGTTCGGAAATATATCGAATTTTGTTTTCTGTAAATCGATGAAAATACAAAGATGGGATCGCCACAAGTAGCCCTACAATCGTGGTGTTTAATGCATCTTTAATCCCACCAGCAAGTACTTCTAAACTAACTTTCCCCTGGGCTTCCATTGAGCCAAAAGCTGAGTTTATACCAATGACAGTTCCTAAAAGCCCTAGTAACATCGAAAGAGAAGCAATGGTTGGTAACCAACGGACGGTCCTTTCTAAGGGAGAAAAAAACAATTCCACTTCCGCTTCCGTTGGTTCTTTTGGGAAAACTTCCAATCTAAAATTTTTGTCTTCTAATTTCCTTAGTCCAAGTATGGTTCGAAAGAAAAAATAAAACGAGGAAAGAGAAAAACAAAAAAGAAGAACAAAAATCAAAATTGCGGGAATTGAAAATGTCCAATTCATGGATGTATCGACCTCTATGAACCAATACCAACTGCCATCCCAGGAAAAGAAACCCGAATATGTACGAACCAATTTTGATGGAATCGCTAAGGCCTATGACAGGTTTAATGATTGGAATAGCTTTTTTCTCCATCGCCGTTGGAAAGATTGGGTAGTGAGAGAGGCCAAAAAAAGCGTTCCTACGGCAAAATCGGCCTTAGACCTTTGTTGTGGGACGGGAGACATCACACTTCGCCTTTCCAAAGACAAAAACTTGGAACGAGTGGTGGGACTTGATTTTTCGGAAAAGATGTTATCCTTTGCCATCCATAAAATCCCAGAAAACCCAAAAGTCAAACTCCTCATCGGAGACGCAATGGATCTAAGCCAATTTGCCGATGGCAGCTTTGATATTGTGACTATGGGGTTTGGTCTACGAAATGTTTCTGATTTAAAAAAATGCCTGCTCGAGATCAAACGTGTGTTAAAAAAAGATGGGGTATTTGTGAATTTAGATGTGGGACGAGTGAGACCCAAATTTCTTAAATTCTTTGCAGATTTTTACTTTTTCAAAGTGGTTCCTATTTTTGGGTATTTACTCTACGGAAAAGAAAACGAGATGTTCGATTATCTCCCGCACTCCTCAAAAGTGTATCCCGACCAAGAAACATTGGCAAAAATTTTATTGGAATTGGGATTTCAAAATGTTCGATTTCAAAATTTTGTTTTTGGGAATGCTGTGGCCCATGTTGCAACAAATTAAAGTTATATGACAAATTGATCGGACTTATGTCTAATTTGTTTGTCCAGCTGTACTTTTTTTGATCCGTGTTCGTACTTTCCCCCAAAATTCCAATGGATTTCCCTAATTTTTCCTAAATACACGTTGATTTTTTCAAACTTTTGTCGTTTAATTCACTATATAATAGGAAATTTCAATATGAAACGATGGTTAGTTCTTTTATCAATTCCTCTCTTAATTTTGGATTGTTCCAATAAGAAGAAGGGTTTATTACTCCTTCCCTTTTTGGGACTAGGAGACGGTTCCACAGAAACGAAAGCGGAAACCGCAAGTGCGGGAGATGGAGCCTTTACTGTAGTCGGATTAGAAACGACTGACCCAACGCAAGTGACTTCACCAGAAGGAAATACAACTGGTGACACTACAAGTAATAATACAAATGGGGACCAATCCTCATCAACCACTCCCGAAGTGGCCACCCCAGCACCTACTACTGTCAATAATGACACAACCGTTGTGGTCGTGGACCAAACCAGTGGTGGCAGTTTTAATTTTGAAACCAATATTACGGTTCCAGTCACTGTCGTAGTTGCTAACGAAGCTGGCCCAGTGGCAAATGCACCAGTCACTGTGACTGAATCCACAACGACTGGTGAACCAAATGTAGTGGGAACAGGAACAACAGATTCCAATGGTTCCGTTACCATCCCTATCAGTGTTCCCCCTACGGTGAATACAGTGGATGTTAGCATTATTGGTGTGAATCCTACAACAGGAGAAGTGGTGGAAATTACAGGATCAGCTCCCGTACAACAACCTGCAACTGGTTCTACGTCGGGAACTGGCACGGTTGTAGTAGCGCCAGTCGTCAATGTTGGTACAACTAATTTCCAACCTGTGAATGGTTGTGTGCAAGCGGTTGATACAGACTGTGATGGAATTGCTAATGTTTATGATGAATTTCCAGAAGATCCAAGCCTTGCCTCTACCGCTAGATCCGGTAGATATACTATTGCATTCGAGGACATGTATCCATCTGCGGGAGATGCGGACTTAAATGACCATTCCACAATTTTCAGCACAGAAATGGACAAAACTCCAACAAACAAAGTTAAGACGATTCGCGGAACGTATACTCACGTAGCCAAAGGTGCAGGATACAACCATGAATTGAGACTTGCTTTAGATGTTCCTACAAATGCGAACGTTCAAGTAAGTTATTTGGATGGAAGTGGGAACACATGGAACGGCTGTGCTTCAGCGCCTAAGTACACTGCAAATGTTGCGGGTGATTGCACCGGTGGTAATTTAAATTCCGCACAACTCAAACGAGGAGTCCTGCTTTTACCAAGCTCTGACAAAACATTATTTGGCAAAAAAAATGCGCCAAGTGCGGGAACCACTTTTTCTATCAATGACTTTGTTCGCGGAGTGACAGCTCAAGTTACCATTACATTTGAAGAACCAGTAGACTTGAATGTAACTAAAAACTTAGTGGGTGGACACTTAAATTACTTCTTAGCGATCAACCAAAAGACAGACGGTGTGTTTAGACAAATTTATCGTCCTGGATATTTTAAAGATGCTAAAGGTAAGGACTCCTACCTAGACAAAAATGGTTTCCCTTGGGCCATTGTAGTTCCTGGAGTTTTTAACCACCCAACAGAAGGGGCAGACATTCGGAAATCTTCAACGACAGGTTATTACTTCTTCAACACTTGGATGACTTCCAATGGCGTAGAACATAAAGACTGGTATTTACATGTAGACCAAATTCCAACCGCAAGCCGACCTTCTTATGTGGTTCGGGTGAGCGACTTCTATGTTGACAATGGATTCTCTGCCTACCTTATCAAAGCAGTTCGCAAAAACGCTTTCGAAGTTTCGGCAAGTTTGATTGTTGTGGGAGCGGCTCTTGGGTTTCTAATGAAAAAACGATTGGAAAAACAACAAGCAGCCTAAATATAAATCTAACTTTCCTAAGAAATCCTTCCTTCGTTCGCTGGGGGAAGGATTTTTTGTTTTATGACCTCTGTCCTTCGATTCGCAGACAACGAATATTTTCTATCTGGAAACTTTGAATCCGATTTAACTTCCCAAAATCCTATCCTGGTTGATCCACTTTGGAAAGGAACCAAACTCGAAGAACATTTAACGACCTTCTCTCTACCTTCTTTTACTACCTCTAAGGCCTTTTGTCTTGTGACATCAGGGTCCACAGGACTTCCCAAAATGGTTTCAAAACATTGGAACGAAATAGAACAAGAAATTTTTTATTGGGCAAATTTAGCAGAAATTCAAGCCCTCTACCAAAACGCCGGTAAGATTCACGTACAAGTTCCCCTCTGTCATCTCTACGGTTTACTTTGGGGTTACTTAATTCCCAAACGATTGGGTGTCTCTATCGATTGTGAACCAAGTTCGGAAAATAAAAAACTCTGGATCACTTCCGCTCCCAAGTTACAATCAACCTTGTCTTCAGGCAAACCGCTACCTAAATCTGCGGTTGTTTCTGGAATGAAGTTTCCTGTTCCTTTGTCTCGGAGTTTACGTGACATGGGTGGAGTTTCCGTTCTTGAAATTTATGGATCAACAGAAACTGGAGGAATCGGCTATAGAGACCCACTCAGACAAAATCGGTTTCAAATTCTACCTGCGGTACAAACTAAGTTCACATCTGGATCTGAGGAAACCGAACTCCTAATACAAAGTCCCTTTCTTTCACACGAGACCTTTCTTTTAGAAAAAGAAGGATGGACCAAACATTCCCTTCCATCAAATACATATTATGCGACTGGAGACTCAGGAAATTGGTCCGAACTTGGTTGGTATCTTCTTGGAAGAAAAGATAGAATCATTAAACACAACGGGAAAAGAGTTTCTTTAGATCGGATCGAATCTGAAATCCTGGGACTCTCCCTTGAAGGAGAGTTTCTTTGTGTTCCTGTAACAGACAGTTTTGGTTTTGGGGAAACGATAGGTCTTTTTTCGACTGGACCATTGTCCGGGGCAGAAATTTTAAAAATTTTGCGAAAGGAGTTACCGGATAGTCACGTACCAAGAATAGTTTTAAAAAATGATTCTATTCCTAAACTTCCGAATGGCAAACCTGACTACCCAACCATCACCAAACTTTGTAATGAGGAATATAGGCTCTTACAAAACCGAAAATCAAATTTGAAAACCACTAGATCTATCGATTCTCATTCCAGTGTAACCGAAATTTTAGAATCAATTCTCGGAATACAACCTGAAGACAATAAACATTTAGTTTATGATTATGGAATGGACTCAATTCAATATACAGAACTTATATTAAAGTTAGAAAATAAAATAAAACATAAAATCCCAGATGAAGACAAACAAACCAGTTACTTTGCTAGTTTATCTGGGATAAAAGAGTATATTCAGGAAAAACTCTACTTATTAAAATAAGGAATCATTACCTCAGTTTAACAAAGATCCAATTAGAATCTGATGATTTATCATGATATAAATGGATCACAACATTAGTAGGTTTCATTTTATAGGTGAATACATAATTGAAGGCAATGTCCAAGTCGCCTGTAACCATTCCTTCTTTAAATCTACCATAAAAAATTCTGTTGTTAGTGCAAATAGCCACTTCAGTAAAAAAGTTTTTACCGACTGCCGTTTGTATCGGTACATTTGCTAATTCTGATTCATATTTATTATATAATAAAATTTTTCCGTTCTGATCAACCTTAACAATTCCGAATGGAGCCGCATCTGCTTCTGATTGTGTTAAGGTTCCCAGTTTACTTAGAGTATTTGTGTCTATAAATTTGCTCATCAATTTAGTTCCTATTTTTTTTTAAGTTTCGTATTCAGAATACATAGAATTTAATTGTTCTTCCATTCCTTGGATAAGAGCAATTACCTCTTCCATAGAATTTGTTTTGGTTTTCGAAAACAATAATTCCTTTTCTTCATATAAGCTAACAAGTTGGTTTTCTAATAACTCTGCTTCCGGAAGATTGGACTGGATTGTTGTTTCATTGGATGCAGAATTTTCTTTTTCTGCGTACAAAGCTTCCACCTGTGCAATCAAATCTTTAGTCACTTCGATCAGGCTAGTAACATCCTCCGCTCCACGCACTTGGTTACGAACCAACTCATTGATCCAATAGATGACGGAGTTTTGAGATTTTGCTTTTTCTAATCGTAATCTTTCAGCAAGAGGATAGTGTTCTTCAATTTCCCTTTTGGTAAATATCATAGTCTAATAGATTAGATAGAGAAATGAATTAATTCCTCTAAAAAAAATATAAAAAAAGCGATTTTTGATTCACAAATGGGAAATGATAAATTCAAACAGGAATTACAAAACGAAAAATATGAGATTTATCCACAGATCGTACGTTTAGAAATTTACTTAGCATTAATCCTGGTTGTTTTTACTGTTACAAACCTCGTGCTAGTTGCCATGAGTGGCATTCCTCTTACTTTCTCCGTTTTAACCAGTGGAGGAATCATTTTACTTACAGCCTTTTCCTTTTTTCTTCTGCGTAAAAAACGTAAAATGATAAGAGATTGGGTGGGACCAAAGTCCCAAATGGTAGATCCCTTACTTTTACTTTCAGGACGAGGCATCAATATAAACGATTTTTCTGGTACACTTTTACAACACAGTTCTTCGGTCAAAGAACGAATGGACACAATTACAAAACATATTTTAGATTTGAATGATAAAATCCACACGACTGGACAAGATATAAACAATGTATATAAAATCGTTTCACAACTTGCTCTAGAGGAAGTAAAACTAATGGATGCAGTTGGAAAAACTTCAGAAGAAATCAATATTATGTTTGATATTGTAAACATCGTCATTGCAGAAATCCAAAGCAGAAATGAAACGATGGAAAATCTTGTATTTCTAAGTAGGGACGGTCGTTTGAAGGTAGAAGATACAAATAAAACTATAAGGAAGTTTAGTGAATCTTCTGGGAGTATTTTAAAACTGATTGATTTGATCAACGGCGTTTCTAAAGAAACAAACTTACTTGCAATTAATGCTGCCATTGAAGCAACTCATTCGGGTTCAGAAGGAAAAGGTTTTACTGTAATCGCAGACGAAATTGGTAAGTTATCAACTGTGACAGCAAACAATGCAAAACAAATCACAACGATACTTAAAGAAAATGTAAGCGATTATGGGAAAGCAGAAAAATTGGGAATTGAATCTGGTAATGCATTCCAGTTTATTGCGAACGAAATTCACATTGTCCACGGTACGATTGCAGAGGTCATTCAATCCATTCAAGAACTAAAATCAAGAGGTGGTGCGATCCTTTCCAAAGCAAAAACTCTTGATGATGTAGCAGAAAGAGTCAGAGATACCTCAGGTGAAGTTTACGGCGAAATCATTACGATTCATACGAATTTAGAAGACATACAAACACTATCGGATACAATTCAAAAAGAATGTGAAGATATACGAGATGCCCAACAAGAAATTTTACAACTTAGTTTTACTATGAAAAGAAAATTAGGCGAAATTTCAAATGGAGCAGATGAACTTATTTAGTTTACCAAAAACATAATTTTTATCATTACCTACTTTTAAAACAAAGAAGAAATAGTAGACCGTTCGTTCTATACTATTCAATCTTGTTTTTATGAGACACAGGGAAATCCTACTGGAATACAAAGTCCATCCTTTATGGCAATTTTTAGAACAAACCTACGGTTTTGAACAAGCATTCCGAATGTTCAAACCCTATGAAGGTGCAAACATTCTACCGAAACTCGTAGACAACAATACAATGGTAGTATCTATGCCGCTGATTTTATCAAACACGAATTATGTGGGCACTCATTTCGGTGGTTCCCTTTACTCTATGTGTGATCCGTTTTTTATGTTTTTACTTATGATGAATCTTGGAAAAGATTATATGGTTTGGGACAAAGGGGCAAAAATCGATTTTGTCAAACCAGGGGAAGGCACGGTTACCGCCACCTTCCATATTCCAAATAGTGAATTTGATGATTTAAAGGAACTCTTAAAAAAAGAGAAAAAAACCATTCGAACCTATGAAACCCAAGTAGTCGGTGAAGATGGGAAAACTGTCGCCAAAATCACCAAGGATTTATACATTCGAAGGTTGGTTTAAGTATTTAAAATTGGATTCGATTGTTCCCATCAAACTGAGACCTGGGCAATCGAAATTCTAATTTAGATCTTGATTTTAATCGGATAAAGGAGGCTCCTTTCGGACATTCTCCTGTCCATTCGTATCCTTGTTTCGATTCTGCAAATAACTCTTGTTTGATGATATTTCGATCAGAGTTTAAAAACAAAATTTCAACAACAGGACTTCTGTTGTTTGTTTCTAAAAAAATTCTACCTGACCTGGCAGATCCAAATTCTGACAATTTCCATTCCCATACTTTTCCGTGAAACTCATATTCAAAGTTAGGTGCTCTTGGCGGCAATGTGGCTGCAGTTTGAAATTCTTTTAACTGCGTTTTTCGAAACTCGGAACCAATTCCAAAATCCCAGTACCTTTGTGAATAAAATAAAGCGTAGTTTAGAGGAAGACCGACAGAAAGGATCAGGAGCAAAGGAGAAAACCAAATGGTTTTTCTCAGTTTATCAAAAGAAAGAGAATACCCTGTTCCTTTTTCACCAAGAAGGATTAGGTAAAAACAAAGAAAGGCACCATCAGAGTTTTGTATCTGAACTCCAAAAAATAGTGGCAAAACAAGAAGTAAGGTTTGTTTCCAAAGCCCTCTTTCCCAGAGAAACAATCCTATATAAAATAAAAATACAATGGCACCTAAAATTCCCAAATCATACACCAACCAAAGATAAAAATTGGGTGGGAAGTCGATGAGTGGACTAGATGTTTTTGTACCTATGCGAAACGGGTCAAGCATGGCCAGTGGAAAAGACCCAATTCCATTTCCTAACCAAGGATTGTTTTTGATTCCTTCTATACAAATGGTAAGAAGTTCTGCTCGAACTACATCCATTCTTTTTAGAGCCAAATATGGATCCGATTTCCAAACAGGAATGGCGGTCATAGTTCTTTTGGATAACTCAACTAGGTCCCAATCTTTTTGTAAAAAACTGAGCCCATACAAAGTAAAAAAACCAACTATGGGAATTAAAAAATACAATCCAATCCTAGTGATTCTTTTTTTTGTAATGGATACAATCCAGAGATCAGTCGTTAGGTGGATCATCCCAATCGCAATGGAAATTGTCCATATAACCCAAAATGCTTTTCCTTGTTTTAAACCAAGCCAAGTGACAAAAAAGAAAGTGAATATGGCAAGTATCAAACTGAATCTTTCTTTGGATTTACGCCAAGTATTGACAAGTTTTGAAATCCATAATAATGAAAGGATTGGTAAAATCCAGGAAGCAGAACCTGAATCTTGTAAGAGGCCTGTTGTACGGCCTGCACTCACACTTTCTAAAGTCCCTTTAGAAAAAAAATCCAAACTCCATACAGATTGGATACACATCACAAGTAAATTGATCCCAAAACCTAAAAAAATCCCGAACCTAATTTGCTCCGACAAACTATCTTTAGATGGTGTAGGCATAGATCTTTCTTCTGAAAAAAGATATAGGATCACAAGTGAAACTGGCACTAAGATTTTACAAGAAAGGCCCATAGCTTCTCTAGAAGAAAGAGATGGAAAATATAAATACTCTTGGATCCCAAGTCCTGTTACCAAACCAAGACCTTGGTATTGGAAAAAACAAAGCACTGTAAGAATCAAAATAAAAAATACAATCCCAAAGTAAGTGGAATACCAAATAGGAAGAGTGGATTTACCTGTGGGATTACGAATCATCCAGTCGGTTAAAATTTGATCGGATTGTTTGGGTAGGGCAATTTCATTTCTACCGAGAAGGACTAAAATGAATTCCCTAGTCCAAATTCCTAAAATAGCTCCAAGAAACAAACCCACCAACTGATAGGAACCCAACATCGGCAAACCGGAAAGATACGGAAGGCGTAAAAACGTAAACACTCCCAGTGCGGTAAAGATCCTACCCCATTTCCTCTGATATAATTGAGGAAAAAATCCAAAGGCAAATTGTAAAAGAAAGGAAGGATAGAAGGATGAAACAGGGACCGGTTCTACATATCTGTGAAGGCTCCATAAGGAGAAGGTACAGAAAAAAAAGAAAAGGAGGTCATAAATCGGTAACGATCGAAGGCGGCCTAGAAAACTCACGATAGAAAGAGTTTAGTGGCTTACGTGACGAATCAATTGTAAAATTTTAAGAAGCGGGAGAATTCGAGACCAGGTTCGAAAAAAGAAGTAAGGATTCTCTTAGTCCAGAGAATCCACATCCATTCCGGTAACTGGGTATGCAGATAAAGAATCCATGCGGTATCCACCGGCACGGTTACGGCTCTTTGCCATTTGTTCTGCAAATTCCACAGTGAATCTCGTCCACGGGATGGCCTTGAGTCTAGCGAGTGGAATTTTTTTCTTAGTTCCTTCGCAGATCCCGTAGGTTCCGTTTTCGATCTTTTCTAACGCAAGTTCAATCTCACGTAGTGTTTCAATTTCGTTTTCAGTCAAAACAGAAGTTAGAGCCTCTGAATTGAGTTCGGATGCGATATCGGCAATATCACCCATCTCTTTCAATCCAGAAGGAGAACTAGTGTCTTCCCACTGATTGAGTTTGATTAAGAGGGACTCTTTTTTCTCTTGGAGGAGCTCTCGCACCTCTTCAATGAACTTTTTGTCCACTCCCTTCTCTGATGATGAAGATTTTGCAGCTGGTTTAGGCATCTTATCCCTTAGACTTTGGTTTCCTTGTGATCCGTATGTGATTTGCAAAATTTGCAATATTTTTTAGTCACAAGTTTTTCCGACTTAGTCTTCTTGTTTTTAGTCTGGAAGTAATTTGACCGCCCAGGTATCGCACATGGGACACAGGTTAGTTTTATGATTTCTCTCATAATTTATGCCATGACGTACCGACCCCATATATAGTCAATCGACAATAGAGGGTTTTTTCTGTTCCTTTCTGAAATAGGTAGCAAATAGACTTCCCAGAAGCGAATGGGTCAAACTCGATAAAGCACTAGGAATGGCGGTGTTCGGATCGAGAAAATGAGTCCTGGCGAGCACGGCCCCAAGCCCCGAATTTTGCATCCCTACTTCGATGGAGATGGTTTTGGCTGTTTTTGCATTCTTTGTCAGATACAGGCTAAAAATTCCACCAAATCCAAACCCACCTAAATGCAAAAGGATCACTGCAAAAAAGATACGAAAGTCAGAATTTAGGATGGTTTCTTTTCCACTGGCAATGATCGAAGCCACGATCATCGCAATCAAGAGTACAGAAAGTACGGGGAAAAAATCCTGAACCTCTTTGGTAAGTTTTGGGAAAAGGGATTTTAAGAATAATCCTAAACCTACGGGAACTAAAATCACTTGGAAGGTTGTCAATACAAGTCCCAACCGATCAATCTCCAATCGACTCCCAATAAGAACCGCAACAAGAAAGGGAGTCATTAAAATTCCAAGGATTGTAGAAACAGAAGTTAAAGTAACACTTAAAGGCACATCCGCTTTGGACAAAAATGTGATCACATTGGATGCCGTTCCTCCGGGACAACATGAGACAAGGATTAGCCCTACAGCAAATGCTTGTGGTAGTTGGAACAAATATCCGAGAGAATATCCAAGGATTGGCATAATCGTATATTGTAATACTGTTCCAATTAGAATTGGTTTTGGTTGTTTTAAAATACGAATAAAATCTTCTGCTTCCAGAGTGAGTCCCATCCCAAGCATAATGGCACCTAAACTATAAGTGATCCAAGGGCCTTTGAACCAAATGATATTGTCGGGAGATACAAAACCAATCCCCGAAATCAAAAGAAGCACAAGGGGGAAGGCATTGACTATGAATTTAGATATTTGTGTGAGCATATTTAATTTTAGAAAACAATTTCCACCTAACTTTGGTTTAGGTAGTCAGATAAGGCTTCTTTCACACGGGTCACATGTTCTTCTTCAATAGCAATATGAGGAGCCATTCGTAACCGTCCTAAACGCACCGCTGTTGTGATTTTCCTTTGTTTTAGAAAGGCCTGGATGGCTTCCGGTTGGAATTTGGACGGATCCTTATGTCCTGTGATGGCAAGGATTCCTGTTTTTATTTGGGGAAATGCATCTGATTCTAAAGTAAATCCAAGATCGTGAATTGCGTCCTTAAACATTCCTGCCACTTCATAAATCCGTTCCCTAACCCGAGTAAACCCAAGAGTTGATAACATCTTTAGTGAGGCATAAAAATAAATCCAATCATTGAAATTGATGGTACTTTGTTCAAATTGGTCGGCAGCGGGTTTCCACTCATCCCGATAAGGGAAATAGTTGGAATCGTTGACGACACTGGCTTGGCCTTTAAAGATCAGTTTAAAACCTTTAGATTCTTCCTTGGATAAATACACCACTCCCAAACCCAATGGTCCAAGTAACCACTTCCAAGCGGCAAAAGCACAAAATGCCACTTTCAATTTCCCAAAATCAAGTGGGATATGACCTACGGCTTGGCTTCCGTCAATTACAAGTTTGGTGGAGTTTGTTTCACAAAGTTTGGAAACGGCTTCCATATCAAAAACCACTCCCGTACACCAATGAACAGGCGATAGGCTAAGAATGTATACATCCCCTTTTCCTAATTCGGTTTTGAGATTTGTTAAAAATTCATCGGGAGTTTTTCCCACTGGGATAAAATCTAAACCAACTCCCTTTTCTTTCCAATGTTCCCAGGGATAAACATTACTAGGGTATTCATTTTCCAAAACAAGGATTCGTTTTCCCTTTGGAATTTGAATGCTATGAGAATAAAGGTTCATCCCCTCACTTGTGTTATGTACAATCCCAATTTCCGATGGATCGCAACTTAGAATTTCTGAAATATAACCTTTGATTTTCGACTTAATCACAGGTTCTGCAAAACTGGGGGCAAAAATCCCATACCTTGCATATTCCTGAAAGTAGAGATTCATCATATCAATGGCATAAGTAGAAACGGGGGTGGTCCCACAATAATTCAACCAGACGGAATCATTCTGTACGGGGAAATACTGGGAGATCCCTTTCCAATGGGGAAAGGAAGGAAACGATGGAAGTTCAGATGGATTCAGAGTCATGCAAAAATAGAAATATCTGAAGCGACAGAAGAGAAAAGTAAAAAAAAATGGGAACGTGCTCTCTTCTCGGATTTACCTCTCAAGGTCGGCGTTTAGCCACAATATTGCCCTCTTTCGAAAGCTGATTGGACCCAAAACCAAGTTTACTGCTATTATCAAATCCAACGCCTATGGGCACGGCCTTCTTGCCACAGCTTCCATCGCCCTCGATGCAGGTGCCGATTATTTGGGGGTCAATTCCCTAGAGGAAGCTCTTTCCATTCGGCGCGTTTTTACCAAAGCCACTGTTCTGATAATGGGGAGCATTCCTGATCTGAAAGAAAGAAAGGAATCATTGGCAGATGAAAATTTTTGGGTTATGGTCTCTCGAATTGATGAAATTGAGACTCTCGCCAAACTTTCCCCTACACCTAAAATTCATTTAAAAGTGGACACAGGGATGTCAAGGCTTGGAATTCCCGCAAGCGATGCTGATGCCCTGGCCAAAGAAATTTTTGAAAAAAAACTCCCGCTTTCGGGGATAGCCACCCACTTTGCGAGCACCGAAGATTTTACAGAACATAGTTATTCCATGTTACAATTAAGTAAGTTTCAAGATACAATCGACACATTCGCTAAACACGGGTTTATTGATCTTATTTGCCACTGCGCCTCGTCTGCGTCTGCTATGTTATTTTCAGAAGCAAGGATGGATTTGGTTCGTGTGGGAATTTCTCTCTATGGACTTTGGCCAAGTCTTGAAACAAAATTGTCCTTATCTCTTATGAAAAAAGATGTGGGGATGTTAAAACCAGCACTTAGTTGGAGAACCCAAATCCAACACATCCAGAATCTGAGCCAAGGTACATTTATTGGCTACGGATCTACTTATAAAACTACACATGATACAAAATTGGCAGTTGTTCCCGTCGGATACTATGAGGGACTGGATCGGAAACTTTCGAATCATGGATATATGTTAGTTCGTGGAGAACGAGCAAAAATTTTAGGTCGGATTTGTATGAATATGACAATGCTTGATATCACACATATTCCTGATGCAAAACTTGGTGATGATGTTGTCATTTTGGGTAAGTCAGGAAATGAATTCATTTCTGCTGATGATCATGCCGCTTGGACTGGGACTATTAACTACGAAGTGGTCACAAGAATTTTGGGATCTTTCCCTCGTATCATTGAAGACTAGAGGAAATTATGTCAGAGAGACAAATATATAACTGGAAAAATCATAGACTAACTTACGTTAAGCATAAGTCGTTAAACCCCAAGGCAAAAGAAATAATTGTCCTTATTGGTGGTTGGTGTTCTGCCGCTGGTTATTGGGGTCTTAACATTCCTTTTTTTCGCCAGTTTGGAGATGTCATTGAACTTGACTTAGTTGGTCATTATCCAGCAGAAATTTTTGATCAAAAAAAAGGGCTCACCCTCCAAGACTTTTTAGAAACACAGGCACAAGGAATTTGGGCCTCTGCAGGTGAAAAAGACATTACTCTTGTGGGTCATTCGACAGGTGGGATGGCTGTCCTTGCCATTGCTTCCCTTTTCCCACAAAGGATTAAACAAGTCATTTCGATAGCACCTTTTGTCCACGGACCCGTACCTGGAATTTTAAAAATTGGAGTTATGGGACTCCGTGCGAACTTAGGTAGTTTTTTTGATTTTGGATTCAAAATTGGAAAGGCCCTTCCCAAAGCCTTACAAATTGGGTTTTCCTATGGAGTGTTTGATTCGAGCGCTTTCCATGCACGCGAAGATATCAAACAATTTTTAAAAGATTACAATCCACAATTTGAATGTTTGAATCCAAGACAAATCCTAATGATCCTGGAAATGTTAGACAGAACGGACATTCGTCCCTTAGTTTTTGGAAATCAAGTTCCGACACTCATTATGCGAGGAGAAGAGGATCCGATCATTCCAGGAAAGGATGTAATGGAACTAGAAAGAACCACTCCTCATGTCAAAGCAGTGTTATTTTCTGAATGCGGACATTTCGTACACATGGAAAAACAAAAGGCAGCGGAAAAAGTTATGAAAGATTTTATTCTTATGAAAAAGGCCTCTCCCATAAAAAAATCCTTTTTCTAAAACAAACGATGGTTTAAACTAGGAAGTTGGTTTCTGATTTCGCTTAACTTTTGTAAGTCGATTTCCGCAATCGCAAATCCTTCCGTATTGTGAATCTCATCTAAAATTTCCCCCCAAGGCGAAATGATGAGAGAATGGCCAAAGGTCTTTCGGTTCCCATGTGGATCGTGGACTCCTGTCTGGCCCGGTGCGATGACATACATAAAATTCTCAATGGCACGAGCCCGTAGGAGTACATGCCAGTGTGCCTCCCCCGTAGGAACAGTAAAGGCTGCTGGCAAAAAACAAAGTTCGACTCCTTTTTTGGAGAGCGCACGAAAGAGCTCAGGAAAACGAAGGTCATAACAAATGGCGGAAGAGATTTTTCCGTATTCAGTTTGGATCACATCGGGAACCTTTCCCCCACTTTCTGTGGAATTGGATTCGCTATAATTAAAACCATCGCCCACCACAGCGTTGAATAAATGGGCTTTGTGATACCGAAACACTTCTTTTCCTTCAGGATCTCTCATGATAGCAGTATTGTATACTTTTCCTGTAGGTGCTTGGGTAGGAAAACCTCCTCCGAGAAGATAGATCCCCAGGTCTTTTGCTGTTTCTTGTAAAAAAACATTTGTTTCTTCTTCAATTTGACCAAGAAGATTTTTTTTCTCGGTCTCACTTCCCATAAAGGAAAAATTTTCAGGAAGACCAATGACCTTGGCACCAGCACTTGCCGCCTCCTCTACGAGTTGCCTACACTTAGTTAGGTTATTTGAGACTCTTGCTGTACTTGTGACTTGCACTGCGGCGGCTTTAAATTTCATTATCATAAATGAGGACTTTTATGAACCACCATTCTGAAAAAATCAATCATATCTTGGAAGCACTTCCTTATTTGATCAAATATTCTGGAAAAACCATTGTCATCAAATACGGCGGGGCGGCGATGGTGGAAGAAGAATTAAAAGCTTCTTTTGCTGAGGATATTGTACTTTTAAAATATTTAGGAATCAATCCTGTTGTGGTTCACGGTGGTGGACCAGAAATCAATGCCCTAATCAAATCTCTTAATCTCAATACACAGTTCATTCGTGGACATCGGGTGACTGACGAACCCACAATGGAAGTGGTGGAGATGGTCCTTACGGGAAAAGTAAACAAACAAATTGTTTCTCTCATCCAAGAAAAAGGTGGGAAACCAGTGGGTCTCTCTGGAAAAGATGGGGGGCTTGCTATCGCTGAAAAATACCTAATGGAAGTGGAAGCAGAAGACGGTAAGGTTCAAAAAGTGGATTTGGGTCTTGTGGGCGAAGTAACTGAAGTTGATTCCAATATTTTACTCACCTTACAACGAGAAGGTTTTATACCTATTATCTCACCTGTTGCCATGTCAAAAGAAGGACAAACTTTAAATATCAATGCAGATACAATGGCTGGAGCCATCGCAGAAGCACTTCATGCAGACAAACTCATTTTACTCACTGACACTCCAGGAATTCTGATCGATGGCCAATTGGTAACGGGTCTCAAAAAAGCGGATATTCACGACCATATAAAAAGTGGACAGATCTCTGGTGGCATGATACCAAAAGTAGAGTGTTGTTTGCGCGCCATTGACTCAGGAGTCAAAAGAGCCCACATCATCGACGGACGTGTTGCCCATTCCGTCTTAATTGAAATTTTGACCAACCAAGGGATTGGAAGTTTGATCGAACAAGGATAGATTCGGATGCCTACAAAACTACTGACATTAGGTCTGATTTCAGACATTACAAGCCGCATCAATTCTCATGAAGATTTGGACACACTACTTAGTGAGATCATGGGAATCACTCGTGATGTTCTCCAAACGGAAGGTTCTTCCCTACTCCTTTATGATAAAGAAAATGATCAGTTAGTTTTTAATACCACTAGTGGTTTAAAAGAAGAATCACTTGCCCACCTAACAGTTCCTAGGGGAAAAGGGATCGCAGGAATGGTGCTCGAAACTCTCAAACCAGAGATTGTGAACGATGCCGCCAACGATCCAAGAATTTTTAAGGCCATTGACCAAAAAGTGGGGTATGTCACGAGGAACTTACTTTGTGTACCTATGGTTGCGCAAGGAGAAGTACAAGGTGTACTCGAAGCAGTCAACTCTCTCGACAACCGGGAATTCAATCATACCGATATTAAAATTCTAAAATATCTTTCTAACTTAGCAGCAATTGCCGTTAAAAATCGCCTTCTAATCGATAGCCTTAATTTAAGAGCCAACGAACTCAATGGTTTATTCCAAATCTCGCAAGCACTTGCCAATATCCAAAGTTCCGACGAATTTATGGACCTTGCTGTAAAAACCATTTCTGATGTTTTACAAGTAGATAGAGTTTCCCTTCACTTTGAAAAGATTGAAAAAAAAGGCCTGCCACGTACTAAATCAAAAGGGTTTTCTGACCAAATCCATGACGAAGATGTAGAAGTTCTACTTTTTGCAGACAAAGCAGATTGGATGTTTAAAGGTTTTAAAATTATCACTGCAAACTCACCCCAAGGAATGCAACTGACTCACAAAGGTTTGTTTCAACATAGTATGATCCTATTCCCCATTTTAAAAAACAAAGAATGGTTAGGTTCTCTAATAGTTTCAGACAAAACATCTCGTACAAGATTTGATGAGATGGACATTCGGATTTTAAGAACTCTTACAAACCAAGTGGGGGAAGCTTATACTGCCTTACAAGTAAAGATACAAAGTGAACGTTTGAAAAACATTGATCGTGACATGCAAGTTGCCGCTATGATTCAAAAACATTCACTCCCTATTATCCCAAAACAGTATTCCCTATTAGAATTTGATACTTACTACCAAGCCTCCCGTGAAATTGGCGGGGACTTCTATGATATGGTAGTACATGGAAAAGATGAAGTGTCTGTCATCATTGCTGATGTTTCGGGAAAAGGAACTCCTGCAGCTCTTTTTATGGAGTTTTCTAAAACGGTTTTACAACAAGAGGTGGCGAAAACAACTTCCACAAGTGAAGCGCTCTTTAATGCAAACCAGATCTTACAAGATAAATCGGGATTTCTTATGTTTGTCACTGCGATGCTTGTGAGAATCAATATGACTAAAAAAGAATTAACTTATTCTTCTGCAGGTCATAACTTACAAATCATCTATCGCAAAAAACATCATAAAATCCAACATCTTTCTGGCAAAGGCCAACCGATGGGAATTGGGCATTGCGAATTTTCAGAACATACTGTGAGTTATTTGCCGGGTGATCTATTGGTTCTGTATACAGATGGTGTTACAGAAGCTATGAACATAAAAGAGGAACTTTTTTCAGAAGAAAGACTCGAATCGGTAATTCTATCTCATATCAACGATCCGCCAGAAGTCATCAGGCAAGCTATTTTACAAAAAGTAAGTGAATTTGTGGGAGAAGCAGAACCACACGATGACCTTTCTCTCTTTATTATTCGTCTAAACTAATAATAAAGGAGTTTTTATGAAACGCATTTTATATGCAATGGCAGTGTCCTTACGATTGGATAAACTGCACAAAGCCATGTTAGATGCTGTCATTGAAACACGTGTCAAAAACGCGTTACAGGCATCCGACAAGTTACGCAAAGAACAAGACCGGTTGCGAGAAAAAGAATTCCGAAAACAATTGGATGACCTACAAAACAACCATAACAGCAGTTTTGAAAATTATAAACTAGAAACAGAAAATCTAATTCGCATTTTCAAAAACCAGATCCTTGTTGAGAAAAAAGAAGTTCTCAAAGAACGCGAAATTGTAAAAGAAATGCAACGCCAAGCAATGATCCGCGAAAATAGATTCCAACATTATATTTTACGATTCAAAGAGATTCTATTTGTAAACAAAAAGGTAGTGGAATCCATCCAAAGTTTGGTAAAAGTTGAATCCAACATCGAAGATCTGTTATACGAAATTGATAACTATGACGAAAGTAAGTTCATCAAAAAACCAGAAATGATTTTGGATACAGAGTTTCTAAAAGAACTCCATAAAAAAGAAGAAGAAATTCGAGATAATATTCTTAAATTTCAGAAGAAGGTTGAGAACAGCTGATCATAATGATCAGCCTTTCGCCTTCATCTCATTGGGTTGGCCCGTCGAAGAAAGAAGAGCCCGCCAGAGTGTACTTCTTTCTGGTCGTAGTACCTTTCTTTCTGCAATGGCAAGGGAGATGGGCATAACCGTGAACACATTGTTCCAGATCCCTACTACACATCCAGTCCTTCCAGCAAAAGCAGCATGGACTGCATTTTGAGCAAGAAACCCGCAAAACACAGAGTCTTCCGCGTTGGCAGGAACCGAACGAATGATATAACTAGGATCTATGTATTTTAAATTGAGGTTCACTCCTTCCTTTTTAAAATACTCAGTAATTTTATCTTTGATAAATATTCCTATGTCCGCCAACTTTTTGTTTCCTGATAAATCTTTTTCGCCCTTATCTTCAAAGAACTTTTGACCGGCACCTTCCGCTAAAATCACCACGGCATGACCTCTTCTTTGGATTCTTTCTTTTAGAACGGTAAGAAAGGCACCCTCTCCTTCTAAATCAAAATCAAGTTCTGGGATGAGGACAAAATTTACATTTTTGGAAGCAAGTGCTGCATTCACAGCTATGAAACCAGAATGGCGTCCCATAAGTTTCACAAGACCTATTCCATTCGGTGCCCCTTTTGCTTCTTCATGAGCACAATTTACTGCTTCTACCGCCTTACTAAAAGCAGTCGAGAACCCAAAGGTTTTTTGGACGTAGTTGATATCGTTATCGATTGTTTTGGGAATCCCAACAATGGCAATGTCTTCTTTTCGTTTGCGAATTTCTTCTTGGATGGCCTGCGCACCACGAAGAGTGCCATCACCACCAATACAAAAAAGCATCTTCACTCCATAGAGGAATAATGTATCGACCATATCTCCAATATTTTGACTACCACGAGATGATCCTAATATCGAACCACCAAAGTTCATGATATGAGCTACCTTATCGGGAGTGAGTTCTACTGGCCTATGCCCATATTTTTTCACAAGGCCTTCGTATCCAAAAGGAAAACCCAAAATACGTGGCACTTTGTAACGATAATGTAATTCCATCACAAGAGCACGGATTACATCGTTGATTCCAGGGCAAAGTCCACCGCAAGTCACAATCCCCGCAGTGACTTCTTCAGGGCGAAAATAGATTTTCTCTTTAGGGCCTGCTTGTTCAAAAAATACGGGGCTTGTTTCTACGGTTTTTCTAGCGTCCTCTGGCCCTGAAAATATGGTTTGGAAAAGTACAACGGAATTATCTTCGGTCCAGTAGTCATACCCTGCTGGGTTTGGGATGGTGCAGGGTCCAAATTGTTCAACCTTGGTATCATTTTCATTCATCGCATCCACTTATAACAAAAAAAGAGCGAGAAGAAAGCAAATTTCATTGCCAAACTAAGGAAAAGCAGGCAGAAATGCTTTTAGATGCTTAAAAAGATAGTACTTACAACCATTCTCGCCTCTATGACGAGCCATACTATTTTTGCGCAAGGGTTACCTTTCTTTTCTAGTTATTCTTTTTCCGATCCTAGAGCTTCTTTGTTCCAAGTCGGAGGTTCACATAACGGGAATTTGGCGATCCTAATCCCTTTTCGATTCCCAAAAGAATTGGAACTTGGATTCGATGGCAAACTTCCAAAATCCAATGACCCAATGGCTGGGATCCAAATTTTTTCCCCTGTCATTCCATTCGCAACAACGAACCCATACAGAAATCCTGAAGGAAACTTTGATGTCCGTCCGGAACGTATGAACTCGGCCCTACTTTCCTACCAACCCAATGTGACTTATGTGTATTATCGAAATGGATTTACCTTTGATTTGGGTCTTAGCATGGGAATGTCTTTGAACCAAGGTGGTTCCGGTTATGTGGATGTAGCAGAGTCAAAAGTTCGGATCAAATACCGACTCAATCGCAATTTGTTTTCCTTTATCAAAAACTCTCGTTGGGAACTATTTTTACAACTTTCCGAATTACATAGGTTTGATTCTTCAGAGTACGCCAACCGATTTAACTCTTCCATTCGCGCACAAGAACCTTCTAGAACCAACTTTGTGGGAAGACAGGTTTACGTAACACCAGGAATCAGTATCTCCAATAGTAACCTGACTCTAGAAGGAATGGTGAGAGTTCCACTCAACGCAAGGGAAGCGGGCCGCACATTGGATGACCTTTGGGCGCCAGAAATCCAAGGAAACTTAGGCCTCAAATACTATATGCCAGTGGCACCATCCAAACACGCTAATTAGTTAGTCATTCGTTAACTTCCACTCAAAACTAGCTAAACTCACGACCACCAACATTTCCAAAACAAAATAAATTTCACATAGAGTCGTAGTTTGGTCTAAATTCATAACCAAATAAAACATAGTGAAAGTGCAGTAGAAAAAATTGGCTATGGCAATCACTCGTAAATAAAATTTCCACTGAAAAGGATTTAAAAAATAACATAACAAAGAATAAACGGCATAAACAAAAGGTAAGATTGATAAAGTATACAGTGTGTCAATTGGCATACCAAGTAAATCTGCATACAAAGGAAGGACGAAAAAAAGTAACACTCCCGAAAGGATGGCACCAAGACCATCGATTAAAAAAATATACTTTGGATTGTTTTTTAAAAACTGAATTTGTGAATTCATAAATTGATTTATTTTCCCTTTGGGCACATCGAATTTGATGTGATACCAGAACCTAATTCTAGAACGACCGGGCTCTCCGCTACAATCTTTCCAAATTCATTATTGTATCGATCACTTTTCTAACTCTGGAAAGGATTTTCGCTTCGATCCCTTGTGCGGGGAAAAGACAAAATGGAAAATTACTCAACCGGCTTTTGTTAATTGTACTTTTCTTTAAGATTTGAATATACCATTTAAATAAACCCCTAAATCAATTTTAATGGGCATCAAATATATATTAAAATCGTATTCAGAACAATAACGAATGACATCTTTCGCAAAGTCAATCGCACGTAAGTGCGGAATTACATTTGGGAAAATTCTCTGAATCGTAGTGGCGACAACCCAGCTTCTGGTGTCAATTCAATCGAATCGTTTATATATTTTTGGGAATGAAAAAACTTTTCTAAATTCTCATTATACTTTGTTCACAAACCGTTTCCAAGACAAATCCACATCCATTTTTGATATGTTTTCTTTTTTCCTGGAAATTCGAAATTTTTGATCCTGCCAAACAATCATAGTTTCTTCTGTTGGACAACTGGTTTCCCCACAACTTACTTCTAGAATTTCTAATTCGGTATCTTGGGGTATATTTGTATATTCTCGCAACCAAGTGGCTAGTTTGGAATGAAAAGGAAACCCACCACCAAGCGTTCCTTTGGCGACAGATTTCCATCCGTGGTTGTGGTTGTTTTGAATGAAACTCACAGAACCCTCCTAACTTTAGTCATAGACTAAGTCTTTAAGACTTAGACTTACGAGAAGGATCATAGTTGAGAATTGGTGACAACCAACGTTCCACTTCCGAAATTTCCATTTCTTTGTCCTTCGCGTAGTTTACCACTTGGTCTTCATTAATTTTACCAATGGCAAAATAACGAGATTCCGGATGTGAGAAATAATAGCCACTCACACTACTTGCAGGCCACATCGCACAGGATTCGGTCAGTTGAATTCCTGCATTTTTTTCGACGTCCAGAAGTTTCCAAATTTTTCTTTTTTCGGTATGGTCAGGACATGCGGGATACCCAGGTGCCGGACGAATGCCACGATACTTTTCTCGAATGAGGTCTTCTTTGGTTAAATTCTCATCCTTTCCAAATCCCCATTCTTCTCGCATACGGTGGTGCATATATTCAGCAAAGGCTTCTGCAAATCGGTCTGCAAGTGCTTTCACCAAAATGGAATTGTAATCATCTTGTTTTGCTTCGTAGGATCTTGCTAATTCTTCAATTCCATGACCGGCAGTGACTGCAAAATATCCAATATAATCATTTTTCTTTTTATCTTTTGGAGCAATAAAATCCGCCAAACTATAGTTTGGTTGATTTGTCATTTTGGTAGTTTGTTGGCGTAACATTGGATAGGTTCCCAAAGATTTTGTTTTGGAATCATCTTCGAAAATTTCTACCACTTCCCCTAGAGAAACAGCAGGGAACATCCCCACTACGGCTCTCGGTTTAAGATTTGGATTTTCTAACATTTCTTTTAAGATGATTTGCGCATCATTAAACAGAGATGTGGCTTCTTTTCCAATGACAGGATCTTTTAAAATTTGTGGGTAACGACCCTTTAATTCCCAAGCCAAAAAGAAGGGAGACCAATCAACAAAAGGAAGTAAATCTTGTAAGGTGACATCTTCAATTTTTTTAACACCAGTAAAACTAGGTTTCGGTGGCGTATAAGAATCCCAATCCGCGAGAAATTTGTTTTTAATTGCACTTTCAATTGGTAAAATGTTTCTTTCGTTTTCTCTCGAATAAAATTCTTCACGAATTTTTGATTGTTCTTCTACAACTTGTTTTGCATAATCCACTGCGGTTTGTGGATTGAGGGCACTGTTCATTACGTTCACAACTCGAGATGCATCCATCACATGAAGCACAGGTTTTGAATATTGTTCGGCAATTTTTACAGCAGTGTGGGCTGGCGAAGTGGTTGCCCCACCAATGAGGAGAGGAACTTGGAATCCTTGGCGTTCCATTTCTTTGGCCACATATACCATTTCATCAAGGGAAGGTGTAATGAGGCCCGAAAGACCAATTGCCGCTACATTTTCTCTTTTAGCAGTTTCTAAAATCTTTTCACAGGGAACCATCACTCCGAGGTCAATCACCTCATAGTTGTTACATGCCAAAACCACACCTACAATATTTTTTCCAATATCGTGGACATCTCCTTTTACAGTAGCAATTAGAAATTTAGCTTGTTTGCTTTCGTCTTTTTGGTTTCGTTTTTCTTCTTCCATATAAGGGAGTAAATAAGCAACAGCCTTTTTCATAACCCTTGCGCTTTTTACCACTTGAGGAAGAAACATCTTACCGGCTCCAAAAAGTTCCCCTACTACTTTCATTCCATTCATGAGGGGCCCTTCGATCACTTCGAGAGGTTTTGCAAAACTAAGTCGTGCTTCTTCTGTATCTTGAGTGACAAATTCATCAATCCCTTTCACAAGAGCATGCGTTAGGCGCTCTTCTACAGATCCACTCCTCCACACATCATCCTTCTTTTGAACCTTGGCTTCCCCGTGGAAACTTCCAGCAGCTTCAATCAAACGTTCAGTGGCATCTGGCCTACGGTTTAGAAGTACATCTTCTACTAGTTCCAATAAGTCTTTGGGGATTTGTTCGTAAACTTCTAACATCCCTGCATTCACAATGGCCATATCCATTCCTGCTTGGATGGCATGGTATAAAAATGCTGAGTGCATCGCTTCCCGAACGGGATTATTCCCACGGAATGAAAAAGAAATATTACTGAGACCACCTGATACTTTCGCACCAGGGCAAACTTTTTTAATTTCACGAGTGGCTTCGATAAAATCCATCGCATAATTATTATGTTCTTCTATCCCTGTGGCCACTGTCAGGATGTTTGGATCAAAGATAATATCTGTTGGATCAAAGTCTAATTTTTCGACAAGTAAATCGTATGCCCTTTTACAGATACGGACTTTATCATCTTTAGTTGCCGCCTGTCCTTGTTCGTCGAATGCCATCACAATCGCTGCGGCTCCAAACCTTTGAATAGTGCGAGCATGACTTAAAAAAACTTCTTCTCCCTCTTTCAAAGAGATTGAGTTTACAATGGGTTTTCCTTGGATACATTTTAGACCCGCAAGTAGTACAGACCATTTTGAAGAATCGACCATAAACGGGACTCGTGCAATGTCTGGTTCCCCAGCAATTAAGTTTAAAAACTTAGTCATAGAAGCTTCCCCATCAAGGAGAGCTTCGTCAAAGTTGATATCAATGATATTGGCACCAGCTTGGACTTGTTGTAAGGCGACTTGTACTGCTTCTTCAAAATTTCCATCTAAGATGAGTTTTTTGAATTTAGGAGAGCCTGTGACGTTGTTCCTTTCACCCACGTTTATAAAGCCTTGGTCTTTGGTCAGTTTCAAAGGTTCCAGGCCCGCAAAAGCACTGAGTTTCGGTTGTTCTTTTAGGGGACGGGGAGCAATTCCAGAAACAGCTTCTTTTGCCGCTCGGATATGGTCAGGTGTTGTTCCACAACATCCTCCCACAATATTAAGAAAACCTGCTTCTGCAAAGTTTTTCATCCAACCACCAAATTCTTCAGGAGTTTGGTCATAACCACCGAAGGCATTGGGAAGTCCTGCATTGGGATAACAAGACACATAACAATCAGCCACACGAGAAAGTTCCTCGATATAAGGACGCATCTCTCCTGCACCTAGCGCACAGTTGATGCCCACTGCTAGTGCTTTTGCATGTTTGATCGAAATATAAAATGCTTCCCCTGTTTGGCCCGAGAGAGTTCGGCCAGAGGCATCTGTGATCGTTACAGAAAGTACAACAGGAATTCGAATTTTACGTTCTTCAAATACTTTCTCAATCGCAAATATACATGCTTTTAAATTTAAAGTATCAATATTGGTTTCTGGTAAAAGTAAATCTACACCACCATCAAGAAGTGCCGATACTTGTTCATGAAAACAATCCACTAACTCATCAAAGGTGACTGCGCGAAATGCAGGATTATTTACATCTGGTGATAGAGATGCTGTTTTTACTGTTGGTCCAATGGACCCTGCAATGAAAACATCCGTTTTTCCCGTTTTTTCTTTGTATTTGGCCACTGCATTTTTTGCACACTGTACGGCAGCCAGATTTAGATCCCTTACTGCCGATTCCATTTGATAGTCCGCTTGCGAAACAATATTGGAACTGAATGTATTGGTTTCAATGATATCAGCACCAGCTTCCAAATATTCTAAGTGGACAGATTCGATGATATCAGGACGTGTGATGGCGAGAACATCATTGTTTCCTTTGATGGAAACGGGCCAATCCTTAAAACGATCCCCACGGAAATCATCCTCTTCCAAAGAATGTCTTTGGATCATGGTACCCATAGCACCATCTAATACGAGAATTCTCTCGTTAATCAATTTTAAAAGGGATTTTGCAGAAGGATTGGTATATTCAAATTTCATATTATTATATCAGTATATAGGAAAAAGAGTACATGGCCAAAAGACCACATACTCTAAAAATCAATTATTTGCTCGGATCAGAACACTTTGCACCTTTTAGAGGTGGTTTAGTGGTTACTATGACCGGGAATTTATTTGCTTCTTTTGCATTGACTTCAATCGAAGGTTTGTGTTTTTCCGGGACATCGTAGTCCGGAAAAATTGCATCAATCGGGCATTCATATTGACAAGCATTACAGTCAATACAAGTGTCTGGATCGATGTACAGAGTGTCCGGAGCTTCATGAAAAGCTTCGACCGGACATACTGCAGCACAACTTGTGTATTTACAATCAACGCAAATTTCAGTTACAACATAAGCCATGAGAAACTCCATTGCTCTTTCTGGTCTTAACCAAAAAGAGCTTATTTTTTAGTATCGGTAGTGGTCTGGTTTGTACGGACCTTCGAGTGGAACACTGATATAATCAGCTTGTTTTTGAGTTAGTTTTGTTAAACGAACACCCAGTTGTTCCAAATGAAGAGCAGCTACTTTTTCATCTAAATGTTTAGGAAGGCGGTAAACACCTAACTCATATTTAGTAGTGTAAAGTTCGATTTGAGCCAAAACTTGGTTTGTGAAAGAACTTGACATCACAAAAGATGGGTGACCAGTCGCACAACCAAGGTTTACCAAACGACCTTCCGCAAGAACGATGATCGATCTTCCATTAGGGAAAGTGTATTTATCAACTTGTGGTTTGATTTCTTTTTTAATCACATCTTTTTCAGAGTTCAAACGAGACATTTGAATTTCAGTATCAAAGTGACCAATATTACAAAGGATCGCACCGTCTTTCATAGCTTTCATGTGTTCAAGTGAAATGATATCATCATTTCCAGTTGCTGTGACAATGATGTCAGCATTTTCGATTACATCTTCTACACGTAAAACTTGGTATCCTTCCATCACCGCTTGAAGAGCACAAATTGGATCGATTTCTGTGACAATCACACGTGCACCAAAGTTACGAAGGGAAGCCGCAGAACCTTTTCCTACATCACCATAACCACAAACAAGTGCCACCTTCCCAGCTAACATCACGTCTGTTGCACGTTTGATTCCGTCAGCAAGGGATTCACGGCAACCGTATAGGTTGTCAAATTTAGATTTTGTGACAGAGTCATTTACGTTGATTGCAGGGATTTTCAAAGTTCCCGCTTTCAATTTTTTATGAAGTGCAATCACACCTGTAGTTGTTTCTTCCGAAACACCTTTAATTTCTGTTAGAAGTTGTGGGTATTTTTCATGGATGTAGTGAGTTAGGTCATGACCGTCATCAAGGATCATGTTTGGTCCTTTTCCACCTTCGAAAAATAGTGTTTGTTCAATACACCACCAATATTCTTCTTCAGTTTCCCCTTTCCATGCAAATACAGGAATTCCCGCTTTTGCAATTGCTGCTGCTGCGTGATCTTGTGTTGAAAAAATGTTACAAGAGGACCAACGAATGTCAGCACCTAATGCAGCCAAGGTTTCAATTAAAACCGCTGTTTGGATCGTCATGTGAAGAGATCCGCAAATTCTAGCACCTTTCAATGGTTTAGAAGTTCCGAATTCTTTGCGAAGAGCCATAAGGCCCGGCATTTCTTTTTCTGCCAAAATGATCTCTTCTCTTCCCCATTCTGCAAGAGAGATATCCTTCACTTTATATGGCAATCTTTCCGTTTTCGTTTCAGTTGCTATGGACATAGTGTCCTCCTTATTCCTTTGTTGCTTTGATAGTTAAAATTTTAAAACTTGATTCTGTTGAGATCTCATTCATTGACCCTACGCTAAAACCTGCATTCGAAAGCCATGACTCAAAAAGTTCTGGTTCAAATCCAAGCCAAAGGTCTGCAAAATTATCCCGCATATATTCCGCATTGTGTTTTCCTAAATCAACGATACACAAAACCCCACCTGGTTTTAGTACCCTTGCGACCTCTTCCAAAACAGTAGGTGGATGAGAAATATGATGCATCACCATTGAAGCAACTACCGCATCACAGGAATTAGTTGACAAAGGCAGATGTTCCATTGGTGTTTGGATGAGACTGACACTTGGATTTTTCCCATAATGGGAAGTAGCACTTTCAATCATTTTAGAGGAGTTATCCACTCCCGTAACATGTTTTGCTTTGTTTAAAAGAAAGGGAATTAGGCCTCCCGGACCACAGCCCAAATCCAAAATATTTTCACAAAGAGGTAGTTCTTGTAAAATCCAAGACCTGTATAGTTTGGGATGGAGTGTTTCTTCCTGTAATTTTTCCCAACTTTCCGCCACTCCATCAAAGAAGGATTTGGATTTCCTTTCTCTGGTTTCCAAAATCTGATGAACCATCCTTTGGTCTCTTTCTCTGGAAGGTAAATCTTCTTTATATGATAATAATAGTTTGGTGAGTTCTAGAGGGAATTTTAAATCTGACTCTTCTTCCTCTGGAAGGAAACTATACACAAGGCTCCCTTCTCGACGTGACCCAATCAGGCCTGCCTCAGTTAATATTTTTAAATGCCTTGAGATCCGAGATTGGCCCATCCCAAGGATTTCCACCACTTCGTTCACAGAAAAGGCCCCAAAACTCAGGATATGGAGGATACGAATCCGTGTTTCGTCGGAAATGGCCTTGGTGGCAGAAAGTAAATGACCAGAGGGTCTAGATTGTGGGAGCGTTTCAATAGCCATATCCAAGATATCTACATATCAAGAAATCTTGATATGTAGATTCCGGCAAGCGATTTTTTGGCCCATCTTTTTGATGAAAGGCCGAAAAATGGGGTTATTTTTATGATATTTTGAAGAAATTGATCTTCTTTTTCAGTGTTTCTGCCAAATTAGCAATCCCATTGGAAGTGGCGGTCATTTCTTCAAGTCCTGCCGCCGTGCCTTGGGTTAAGTCATTGATGCTAAAAATCGCTTGGGCCACTTCCCCGATCGCATTTTTCTGTTCTTCCATTGAAAGTCGGATGGCTTGGCTGATTTGGTTCACCTTGTCTACCTCTTCCCCAACTTTTTGATTGATGACGAGCTGCTCTTTTGTACTGGCCTCAATCGAATCTGTCATTTCATTAAAGGAGTTCACACCTTGGATGATTCTTTGGATGAGGGAAATGGTGGTTTCAATATTTTCTCGGCCGTTGTCAATTTCTTTTTCATTGGCTTGGATGAGTTCTCCAATATCACCGATGGACATAGCTGTTTTTTCAGCCAACTTCCCAATTTCATCGGCGACCACAGCAAATCCTCTTCCATAAACACCAGCTCTTGCAGCCTCAATTGCCGCATTTAACGCAAGTAAGTTGATTTGTTCGGAGATATTATTGATAATTTCAATCACACTTCCAATTTCTTCGGAACTGTTACTGATTTTGGTAATTGAATTTCGCATGGAATCCAAAGAAGTTTGCCCAGACCTTGCTTCTTCTGAAATAAGCGTTACGTCTTTAGAAGCTTTCCCTACTTGTCTACCAGTGGCTTCAATCAAAGTGGATAATTCTGCCATTTTTAATTTTAAAAAATCAACTTTACAAAACTGATCTTCAGCTTGGGCATCTACGTTTTGAACTGCTGCCGAAATCTCTTCAATGGAAGCTGAAATTTCTTCTGCAGAAGCCGCTTGTGTTTGAGCATTAGAAGATAACATATTGAGTGACGCTGACATTTGTTCTGCAGAAGAAGCTAGGTCTTCTGAAAATACCTGATTGGAACCCACTACTTCGGAAATTTGTTTTAATGTAGCGTTAAGACCACGAGCAAGCCTTGCAAACTCATCAGAAGATTCCATCTTAGCATTATGACGGAGGTCTCCAATTTCAATATCATGTAGAATTTTACCTACAGTTTTCATTGGTTTGAATCGAGCAGTAAACAATAAATAAATGGAGATGGCAATGAATACAGCACCAATGATACTAATGATTGTTAACCCACGAAGAGAAGAAAGACTTTCCACTTCAATTTCTTTCAAATCAATTGTTGAAAAAAACTGAAGTCCATACTTTTCACTGATCTTTCGTCTGAGTAAAAAGGTAGATCCTTCCCAAGGATTACGAAAAGAATCCGATTCCCCCGCTTTTTTCGCGCGTTCGTCAAATTCCGTATTTTTAAAACTATGCATTAAGTATTTAGGATTGGGATGATAAACCATCGTAGAATTTTTATCGAGTAAAAAGGAATAACCGGAAGTTCCAATTTTTACATTTTTTAGAAAGGATTCCATTGCTTTTCCCACAAGAAATGGCATACCTACGATTCCAATCACAGTACCATTTGCATTTTTTACCGGATTTGTGACAATAATCACTATATCACCGTTAAATGGAGATTTTACAGCAACACCAACATGACTTTTCCCTTCTTTGGCTGCATTTATATTTTCTAGAAGGTCTGGATTGGAAGCTAAGGAATAACCAACGCTAGTTCCATTCGAAAGACCAGAAGCGACAATAGGAAAACCATCCGCAAAGGAAGCAATAAATGCATTTTCTAAAAGTAGTTGTGAATCACTTAGCACTTTCGCAAGGATTGGTTCCGCTAATTTGTAATTTTTGGTTTCAAGGGCTAATTTGGTGGTAGGTAAAGATGCTACTTCTTTTAAGTTAGCTTCCACTGACTCAAAATAAACATTAATTCCCGCTTCATTACTTTGATTAAAATTATACAATTGGTTGGAAAAAGCTTTTTCCAATGACTTAGCATTGACGTTAAATGCATAAATCAAAAGGAAAATAGAAAGCACCATAACCATGAGTGAGAATATAATTGGTACTGTATTTCTAAGGTTTCTATAATAAGGTGAAATACTTTCTTTTAATTCTGCCTGAAAGATATCATCGTCCAAAACAATATGTGATGATTTTTCGAGTAAAATAAACGAAGAAATGACATTGAGAATTGCCGTTAAGATTAGAATACTTACGATATAAAAAGAATCTGACTTACTAGTTTCTTCTAAAAGTAGAAGCGGACCGAGCACAATAGGAAGGGAAAGAGCCCATTGGGCACTCCCGACCAAAGCCCCTACTACAGGCATCTTCGCAATCAGATCCCAAACAGCCACATAGGTTTTGGGATCTTTTTCGGATTGCGATTCTAGTTCAACTAGTCCCTTTTTAATAGCCTTTAGTTTTTTAGGAAAGATGAGCGCAGGAAGAAGCAAACTCACAAGGGCTGCCGCAATGGCGGCACCAACGAAAGTTTTCACTTGTTTAGGACTTAAATCAACATAGAAAAGGATCAGTGCGATTCCGATGGGAACAACAATGCCCAAAGAGAAAACCTGAGATGCGAGAGTAAATGCCCTTGTGTAGCGTTTGTATAACTTCATTAAAACTTAGACCTAAGACGAAGGGTAATTTCTACGATCCTTATGGCAAGGTTTTATGGATTTCCCCGAAGTTTTACTAAAAAGCGAGTTTGATACCCAGATTGGCAGAGTAAAGGTCCTTTCCTCCGTACAACCCTTCGGCAATCACTTTTAGAAGATACAAATCAAATTCTAATCCTACTATCCCGTATCCAATTCCTCGTTTGGAGTTAGATTCGCTACTAGCTCTAAATCCGAGAGTGGCATTGGGATTTTGTGCCAAAAGTTCTTTGTTTACTGCTGATTGGTATTCCCTAGGCAATTCCAATGGTTGGGATTCATTCGTATTGATTAAGAAAGGTCCTCTCCTGCTTAAATTTGCAGAGTTACTCCCCGAATTCCAACTATAACCCCCACCCACAATGACATTGGCGATCCAAAATAAACCAAGACCAGTACGAAGGTCGACATTCGTGGTTTGCACTTTTGTATTAAATTGGAAGTTTGTATCCCCTCCCCATTTCCCTTTGACCCCTTGGAATTCAATTTGAGCTGCTTTACCTTCGAGGTAACTAAGACTCATATTTTGTTCCATAACATGGTGACCCACACCTACGTTGATTCCATTCCAAGTAATTAGGTTCATTAAAAAACCTTCTTTTTCTAACAATTGGTATCGAATCATACCACCATACGACCGTACGGCGATGCGGCCTTCGTAATTTTTGTTATTAGAAGCTGATTGAATTTGATCTTCTGAAACAGCTACGTTCATACCATGAAGAAAAATCCCCATCCGACGGATGTATCCTCCTTCAGAAGTTCCGAATAACCACCCAGGATTAAAATCCAAATGGAAAGATGGAATCACAGCACCACCTACGTTCGGAAGTTTGGGGAATTTAATATAATTATCTTGAATTTGAATGTCGTCTTTTTTGTATCCAGCTGCCGAAGCACTGACACCGAATTGAACTCGGCGAACCATACCGGTTCCTATATTACTGGCGCCGATATTCGCTAAAAATCCGGCTTCTAAATTAGTTTTGAGTACTTCGTTTAAGTATTCTTTTTCAAATTTTCTAAGGGTACCATTCCCTGCTTCCGTAAGCGGTGTTGGTAAAAAACTACAGGCTGATCCTTCACAAGTAAATTGTGCATACAGTTCGGATTGCGAGGCTGTTATGGCAAATACGAGTATGAGCAGTAGGTTACGTAACTTCATATAGATCCTTAATTCTCTACCAATTTTAAACAATTGGAAAGGAAATTTCTCTCCTAAACAGAGACTTCTTTTGCTTTTTTTGCCGTACTAATCCAAAAAACTCCCGTAAGTACGAATAATGTACCAATACTATGTAGTATGGTAATGGGTTCGTCTAGTAGCCAATATGCCAAGAAAAGAGTCGACATTGGTCCAACCGAGCCAACTATAGCGGCTGTTTTGCTGCCCACACGTTTAATTCCTTCAGATACAAAAATGGCTGGGATCACAGTATTTACAGTTCCCATAATAAATGCAAGTGCGTAGAATGAGAATGGTTGGATGAGTTCCTTGTAACTACCAAAAATTGCATAATGGATAAATACAGCAAAAGAAGAGGTAATTAAAGCCCATGCTGTGTATTTTTTTGCACCTAACTTTGGAATGATAGAGCCACTACCCATTAGATAAATAGCATAAGTAAGAGCAGAAAGTAAAATAAAAAAAGCCCCGAGGCTCACTTCTTTGGCAGAACCAAGTTGAACATCTTGTCCATAGGCCAAAGAAACACCTGTATAAGTAAGCACGAGAGAAAATACTTCCCTCAGGTGGATTTTCTTTTTCAAAAATAAAAATGATAAGATCACGACTAGAGTGGGATAAATAAAAAGGATGATCCTTTCAAGTCCGGCACTGATGTACTTGAGTCCTAAAAAATCAAAAAGGCTCGCTAAGTAATATCCTACGACACCCATAAAGACCACCTGGATCACATCCTTTTTGGAAAGTATCGTTTTTCCCTCTTCTTTTTCAGCCTTCCAAGCAATCCAAACTAAAAAAGGAAAGGCAAAGACCATGCGAAAAAAAAGGGATCCGATGGCTGAAATTTCATACCGGTAAGTCAACTTAACTATCACAGCTTTTGCGCTAAATAAAAGTGCTCCCATAAGTACGAGAGTTACCCCTTTCCATTCTGTACTTGTATTTTCTCTCACAAGCCCATCCTGAAAAACCTAGGAAATCCCGATAGTTTAATTGAATGAAACTAACTTTGCTATTGGGAACCTTTTTGTTGTTTGGTTTTGCGATGGGGGCAAATCCTTCAGAGGAATTATCCAAACCTCTTTTACGAGTGTTCCCAAGTTTTAGGCCAGAAGAATGCCAAGACTGGGCCATTCGTCCCTTTATCTGCAAACAATGTTTACGCGAAGGGAAACGGTATGCACAATTAATTCGATTTTTTGAAGATGGTCCTTACCGGACGCACGGTTGTTACAAAGAACCTGGTGGTTTTGAAAGTTTAGAAGAAGAAACAAAAACCGGGAATGCGAATCCCCGGTAGGATCTGTAGAATTATTATTTTTTTACACAACCCATAATGCCAGCAAAACCTGGAGCATTTTTCAAACAGTTAGGATCAAATTTTCCTTCCATACACTGATCGATCATTTTTTGTTTACCTTGTTGTAATCCTGCGAGAACTGGTGCAGCCGCTGGGTTCTTTTTAGCTTCTTCTTCAATTTGAACAAAAGTGCTAGCGAGAGCAGACTCACACTCTTCTTGGGTATACACTTTGGATTTACAATTAGCCAAGAAAAGCCCGAGAGCGAGCGCCAAAATGAGGGATTTTTTCATGAAAAACTCCGATACATAGATTTCATGATAACTTCTATTTTAGAAAGGGATTTGAAAACAAAAAAATGATCCACCATATTGCCATAGGAACTCCCAATCCTTCCCATTTAGCAGATTTTTACCTAAAAATTCCAGGTTCCCACAAATTAAAAGAATTCCATTATGAATCTGGGATTTTACGTTCTGTTTGGATTCAGTTTGGTTCTATCATCGTTATGTTAGAAGATGGAGAAAATAAGTCCCCTCGTGCCCTTGTTTTTTCCTATCAAGTAATCGATCAATCTAAATGGACTCAATTTTTAAAACAGAGCAATATCCAAGGAAGAACTGATTATACTATTTATTTTTTTGATCCTGATAAAAATCTTTTAGGAGTAAGTAGTTATCCAGAAAAACTAGAACCTCTATTAGAAATGAGTTGAGAAAACAACTTATTCTACATAATGTAACATTCACTTAGGAATAGAAATCCAACAGAATGAGCATCAAACAGAAGTTAGCACTAGGTTCTTCCATCATCACACTTTTTTCATTAGGAGTAATCCTCACACTAATCTCTTATGTTATTTACAAAAATGCAAAAGAAGATGCACTGGAAAAAATTTCCAACCTTGCCGACAAAATTTCACTTGATGTTGGAAACTATTTATCAGCTCCACTTGGTGAAGTTTATTTGCTAAAACAAATTCTAGAAGAAACAAACATCTTAGATCGGGAACGAGTATTCAAAATTTTAAAAGTAATGACGTCATCTAATGCCTCTATCCTTGGGACTTACGTAGTTTTTGAACCAAATGCTTTTGATGGAAGAGACTCTAACTATCGCAATGCGAAATTTCATGATAACTCCGGTCGTTTGATTCCTTATGCAGTGAAAGCAAATAACAAAATTATTATTGAACCTGTGGTTGGGTTTGATCTTCCAGAATCCGAATTTTACCAACTCCCCAAAAAAAATAGAAAACCAGAACTGATTCCTCCCTTTGATTATAAAGTGGACGGAAAAGATATCACTATGATTTCACTTGTTTATCCTGTCATCAGAAATCAAAATTTTTTAGGTATTGCGGGAGCTGATCTTTCCTTAGAAACCATTCGAACCTATCTTCAAAATTTAAAAATATTAGATGGGGCAGTAAAGATCACACTTGTTGCCAGTAATGGTTATGTTTTATTTAATGGAATCCATCCAGACAAAAAGGATGTACAATGGAAGGATGAAGAAGATACATATATTAATTTAGCGATGTCTTCTAAGGAAAAACAAAGTTATTCCGATTCCGAATATTTCCATGTAAGTTTACCCATACAACTCATAGAAAACACAGCTCCCTGGACCCTCCGAGTATCTTATCCGCAAGTTCGAATCACAAACGAAATCCAATTTATTTTTTGGATTGCTTTAGGCCTTGGTGCCACTGGAATTCTTTTTTCTACTCTTGCAAATATGGCAATCTTTCGTAATTTAGTGGATAAAAGACTACAAACATTGATTGGATTTACTAAAGATGCAGCTAACGGGAATCTATCGAAAGCAATAGTCGATGAAAAAAAAGATGAAATAGGCCATTTAGTAGAAGCTGTGGTGGGTATGGTGACAAACATCAGGCATATTTTAAGTGTGGCACAAACATCTGGTTCAGACCTTACTGATACTTCCAAATTTATGGAAAACACAATCATTGAACTTTCTGATTTAGCTCAAAGCCAGGCTGCCTCTTCTGAAGAAGCCAGTGCCACAGTTGAAGAACTTAATGCCTCCTCCGAAACAATCAATTCCAATGTACAACATGCGGTTAATAATTCCAAATCCATTAACAATTCACTCCACGCGATCCAGGCTCTTGTCCAAAAAATCACAAAAGAAGTGGAATCATTTGGTGAGATTGCAGTTGGTGCCAACAAAAAAGCTGAGGAAGGACGGACTATGGCAGGTCTAACTTCTCAGGCCATTGAAGAAATCGAAGAAAAGTCTTTGGCCATTACTGAATTTTCTGATGTCATTTCCAATATTTCCGAAAAGACAAGTTTACTAGCGTTAAACGCTGCAATCGAAGCAGCAAGGGCTGGTGAGTCCGGTCGTGGGTTTGCCGTCGTAGCAGAAGAAATTTCTAAATTAGCTTCGCAAGCAGCAGAGTCTGTATCGCAAATCAATACTTTGTCAGCAGAAGCATTAGACTCCATCCAAAATGGAAGCAACCAAGTCACAAAACTCATCGATTTACTTCGCGAAATAATTAAAGAGGTATCTGTAATCTTTGAAAAGGCCAAAGACATTGTTCCCCTCATTCAAGATCAAAAAACAAAAACAGATCAAATATATACGGAAATCGAAGAAATCACTTCTCTTGTTGAATCCATCCAACAATCAACTGAAGAACAAAAAAGAGCCACTTATGAATTATCTAATATGACCATCAATATATCCAA
Organism: Leptospira montravelensis; assembly: GCF_004770045.1. Lineage (NCBI taxonomy): Bacteria > Pseudomonadati > Spirochaetota > Leptospiria > Leptospirales > Leptospiraceae > Leptospira > Leptospira montravelensis. Next base: position 122,283 of record NZ_RQFO01000011.1, on the reverse strand, counting down.
TGGGTCACAAATTTTATCGGAACAATCGGAAACCATGTCTGCCAATTCTCTTCGCATGACAGGAATTAGTTCAAAATTATCAGAAGTATTACTAAAATTCAATTTATAGGTGCTTTAGGGACCAAATACATAAAAACTGACTGTTTAAGAATTTTAGAATCGAAAAAGAAAAGAAGGAATCTTTCCAAGCGACTGCATTCGCCCAAAGGAGACCACCCGTTTGGAACTTGGAAAGACTGTGTCTGGTCGGTTTTGCAACAAAGCTTGAGGCGTTATTGCCCAGCCACCTCGCGAGTCAAAAATCTTTTGTTGTAACAACTACTATCCAAATAGACCACCTCCTTTGCTTATACCTTAGCTAAGCCTTTTCTAGTACTATAAAGAAATAACGTCAAGAAAACATTTGATCAAAACTAAAAATAAAAGAAGATAGTGTAAGAATGGCAAAAGAACAAGAGGAAAAAACCTTAGAGAGTGAAAACCAGTCTAACCCGCTCCAACTGGATTTTGAAGTTTCCATTTTTGATCTCTTCAAACACTACTTTCAAGTTAGGCTCCGCGTCAAAACACAAGAACCTGAAATGACTTTCTGTTTACCTTGTTGGACTCCAGGTTCTTACATGATCCGAGACTACGCAACCCACCTGCACAAGTTCGAAGTTAAGAACTCTAAAACGAATGAACCCGTTTTTTGGGAAATGGTGGATCTACACCGTTGGAAACTTAAAAACCTTCCAGGTGAAATTGAAATTTCCTATATCATCTACGCTTTCGAAGACTTTACTGTTAGGACCAATTATCTAGAAACAGAGTTTGGATTTATCAACCCACCTGCACTTTTTTTGTATCCCGAAGGTAAACTGGAACATTCTTCTACTATACAATTCCAGGTTTCTAACCAGTTCCCTTTTGTGTATTCCAGTTTAACTCGCAGCGAAAACGATTCCCATCTTTTTGTCGCAGAAAATTTTGATGAACTATTCGATTCCCCATTTCACTTGAGTAAACAAAATTCTGTTTTTTTTACGGCAGGCACCACCAAACATGAATTACTCATTGAAGGGGATGTAAATTTTGATTTTAAAACCAAGTTAGCCCTCGATCTAAAACGAATTACAGAAACTCAAATAGAATGGATGATGGAAAGTCCAAATCCTTATTATTTGTTTGTATTGAACCTTAGTTTACCAGCTTATGGTGGGTTGGAACATAAAGCATCAAGTATCAATTACTTTAACCCAGAACTTATTTCTGATGAAGAGGAATATAAAAAATTACTAGAACTTCTATCTCATGAATACTTTCATCTTTGGAATATTAAACGAATTCGCCCGATAGCACTGGGGCCTTTTGATTATCAGAAACCAAACTTAACAAGAGAGTTATGGATTGCAGAAGGTTTTACTAGTTTTTATGATGCCTATTTTTTATATCATTCTGGTTTTTTGTCAAAAGAAGAATATTTATCTAAACTCCAGTCCGATATATTTGCTTTGGAAGACAACGAGGCTGATTTTTGGATGAGTCTTGAAGAGTCTTCCTTTACGGCATGGACAAAGTACTATAAGCGAAATGGGAATAGTCACAATATCACGGTTTCCTATTATACCAAAGGTGGTGTTATTGCATTATGTATGAATTTGTTTTTGCTAAAAGAATCCAAAGAAAGAAAAACAATTCGCCATGTATTCCATAAACTAAACGAAGTTTTTGTTAAAACAAAAAAAAGAGGATTCACCAAACAAGAGTTCTTTGATACTATCAAGGATGTCACGGGAGTAGATCTTAAAACAGAGTTCAACGAATATTTAGAATCACCGAAACCAATTCCTATAGACTATTATTTAGATTTCATTGGGATCCAAAGAATTCAAACCGATATGGTGGGAGAAACAGGTTTCAAAACAAAAGAAAAAAACGGGAACCTTTATATCCAAAAACTCCTTCACAAATCAGATATGGACTCTTTTGATTTGATGTTAGATGACGAAATCCTTGCCATCAACGGGAAACGAGCAACCGTAAACACCTTACAAAAATTGGAAAAAAACTTGAGGCCCGGCGAAAAATTCCATCTTATCCTTTCCCGTGCCGGGAAAATCAAGGAATCGATGATCACTGCTTCAGGGTTTTATAAAACAAAAAAATTTGTGATCGCAGAAGACTGCACAGAAGACAGAAAAGAACTCAGAGAATTTTTCTTAAGGAATATTGTATAAATGCCAGCTCTCTTTAATTACATTTTAACTCCCTCCAGTAAAGATGAAGTGCTTCTCGATAGACCTCTCCCGCTTTCACATAGACATCCGAAACATTGGATACATATCACGGCGGAGAATGAAGAAAAACTCATGTTCCTTTTCCAAAAACATGATATCCACCAATTAACTATTGAAGACATTCTAAACCCCAATAGTCGGATTAAATTAGAAATTTTTCCAAACTATATTTTTTTTGTATTCCGTGGTTTTCATTTTGAAAGGAACCAACTCACTCAAAAAAACTTTAACTTCATCCTAACTCCAAACCAAATCATTTCTTTAACATTGGATTATCGTGATAGCATCGGCGATATCATTGACCAGTGGAAGGTTAACAATAAAATTCTCTCTCGCGGTTATGAGTTTATTGTTCATAAAATTCTAGACATTGAAACAGATCATACACTGGCCATCACACAAAAAATTGAAGAAAGAATTGAACATTTTGAAGAACAGATTTTTGGGAATGCAAAATCTTTGGATATCAGTAACGTTTATAGTTTGAGAGCAAGCCTACTTTCCATTAAAAAAGGGATGTTACAAAACAAAGAAGTATTAGAAGACTTAGAAAAAATCAAAAACAGTTTTTTTAGTGATGAAGCTGATGCCTTCTTTCGAGATGTACGTGACCATTCGCTTCGTATTTTAGAATTAGTTGATAGCAATATTGAATCAATTTCCTCCGCTCTTGAGGCTCACATTGCTATCTCCACTCGAAAAACAAATGAAATCATGAAAATACTTACCATTATGACTGCGATCATGTTACCCATGTCACTCGTTGCAGGAATTTATGGAATGAACTTTCGCCATATCCCAACCTTAGAATGGGAATATGGTTTTATTACCGCACTGGGAGCTATGGGATTTTTAGGGATTTTGATGTTACTTTACTTTAGGATCAAACGTTGGTATTGATTTTAAATCAATCCACGAATTTGAACCAATAATTCAGGGTCTTCTACGGGAGGATCAATTTCTCCCCTTGTCCACTGATTAAACAACTCCTTTAAACGTTTGTTAAGCGAGTCAAATTCAGGAGAATTAGGAAATAAAATTACGGAATTTGGTTTAACTGTTTTCCCTGTTGTGGATAAAAATGCAAAATCGGGGATCATTTTCTCTAAGGTCTCAGCTGAAAACGCTGGATAATTTGAACCTAACCAATCCACTGATGGCAAACAATTTTTCTGAAAATACGCATCACTCAAAGCAGAAACTAATGCCCGTTTGAGTTGTTGTTTTTTTTCTTTTTCTAAACGTTCTTCCCTTTCCCTTAGTTTCTTCTTATAAAAATTTTCCCTGCGTTTCTGATACAAAAACTGACGGTCCATCTGCGCATAAGTAAGAATTGATTTCGCTTTCGCATACCCAGAGTTTACAATGGGAGTCACACCTAAAAAATAAAAAAGTTTATAAAACCAAGGTATGTATTTAAAATACACTGATTGTAAATTTTTACCATAGGTTTTTACAAATTCATCATCTTTGAACAAAGGTTTTAGTTCTTTTTCATTCAATTCAATGATGGCTTTCAAATATAAAATATGTTCTGTTGTGAACCTATAATTTTGGAAAATTAAATGGTTAATGTCTTTGATGTTATTTTCATTGTTATTCACAAAGATGGCAATTTTTGCATCTTGATCAAACCATTCGGCAGAAAGCACTTTCGGATTTTTTCGGAGTAAATCAACAATGATTGTATCGTGTTCGTTATCTTTTTCCAAATTGATACGAAGGAGTCTAGAATCAAAGTCGAACTGGCTATCCAACATTTTCATATAAACTTTTAGGAGCCGGTCTACTTCCCGTTTTTTTTCCACTTCCGCATACTTGGCAGCCATCTCGGCTACTTTTCTTAGGTTATGAATTAACGGATAAAATCCATTTTCTTTCAGAATTTCTTTAAATTCATACAATGTATCAATTTTAGAACGAATTAGATCTATTTCACTTGGTTCTGCGTTTACACTAGTCACTGGTGTCGTCGAATGAATTCGATCAAATGCCAAACGAATTTCAGTGTCAAAGGCCTTTGCCAACGGTTCCACTTTGGTTACCAAATACTCATTGGCAATTTGTAAAAAGTTTGCCGCTTCCACTTCCGGAACCGTATAAAATCCAACATGAGGAAGGACTACGATTCTAGGATCTGCATCAAACTCGTCAACGATTAGTCCTCGGGACCGTTTCAACATTTCAGCTGACGGCTGCAAGGGGAATTGCTTTGGATCCAATAAACGATCCAATTCATCACCAGAACCACTTTCTTCATTATAATCAATATCAGCTAATTTGTTTAAAACAAGGCGCCAAGTATCTTCTGTTAAGATTCGTTTGGCTTGAATGTATTGGAATAAGTGATCAGTAGATCTTGCTATTAGTAATTTATAAGGTTCTTCCAATGGCATTCCGCCCGGAAGACCTACAAGAAAAGTAACTAATCGTAACTCACCCACATCCGCATCGAACTTTATTTCAAAAAGTTGCGTAGTTAGACCATAATCAATCAGTTGCCACATGGCATCCATTGCAGTTTCATGATCCATTTTTAGTTTTTCGAAATTGGGATCGGTAGGACGAAATAAATGACCTGCCTCAATATTTTCGCGCGAACTTTGCACTTCCACAGTCTTCATTATAGACAAAGCTTCTTTTTGTAAGATGATCCCAGAAGACCTTCCTAACGTTTCTTTCGTTGTTAGTTGCAAAAAATGGTCGTGCGGAGGTGATATTCTCATAAATTAAATGGCAGTGAGTCCGCCATCGACGGTCCAATTCGATCCAGAAATATATCCAGATTCTTTTTGAAGAAGGAAATTGACTACACGAGCTATTTCGGATGGTTCTGCAATTCGCCTAACAGGTGTCTGTTCTATAATTTTCGATTTATGATCAGAAACTTGGTCTTCTTGGATTCCCATATTGGTATCGACATAACCGGGGCTCACTGCATTGGCGGTGATCCCAAACTTCCCCCATTCATCAGCAACGGAACGAATAAAACCAACTAACCCATGTTTGGATGAAGAATATGCAACTGAATTGGCTGAACCTACAATGGATAAAGAAGAAGCGATGGCCACTATCCTTCCAAAATTATGAGTTTTAAAAATGGGAAGTAATAACTTAGAAAGTAGGAACAAACTGTTTAGGTTGATTCTGAAAATAGAATCCCATTCTTCGATGGAAACTTCAGTGATGGGATGGTAAGGGCCACCAAATCCTGCATTATGGACAAGTCCATAGAGGTCTCCCACTTCGGAACTCTCTTGGATGATTTTGGAAAGTCCCCTCTCTACTACAAAAGGTGTTTCCGATAAATCCAGTTCACGATAGGTTTCTTGGAGGATCGGGGAACTGGGGCGGACTTTGTCCAAATTCCAAACAGAAAAACCTGCTAGGACGAGAGTCCTTACAATTTCCCTTCCAATCCCGCCACTGCCACCTGTCACGAGAACAATCGATTCCTTGATTTCCATCGGACCTACAAAATTCCTTTTCTTGGGGTAATGGATAAGTCATCCACAAAGATCGATTTAGGCAAGTGGGAAATACTCCACAAATACTCGGAAATGTCCGAAATAGAAACCATATCATTCTTGTCAAACTGGGGTCTAGTGTCCCAGATTTCAGTGGCAACTGCCCCTAAACTCACATGGACCACCTTGGCTCCGAATGGTTTCCACTCTTCTCGCAACGCCCTGGCAATTCCAAGAACCGCATGTTTGGAGGCACAATAAGCTGCCGATTCTGGAAAACCTTGTTTTCCCGCGGTGGATCCTAAAAACACAAAAGTAGCTTGTTGAAAGAAAGGCAAATTTTGCGAAAAATATTTAGATAATAAAAGAAGAGAATGAACATTGAGTTGGAAATGGGCATCGAGATCTTTTTTCTTCAGTAAGTCAATGGGCCCAAAGATTCCGTCACCTAAAGCAAAATAAACATAAAGTTCTGTTTGCATGTAATTAGGTGCAGTTGGTTCTTTTTTAAATCCATATTTCTCTGAAAGTGAAATTTCTAATGTTCTTAGATCTTCTTTTTTTGTGGCATCAAAAACAAAAGTTCCATTTTCTTTTTTTGAAAATACATTGAGTGGAAGTTCTCCTTTTCGGGAGAATCCATAGAGAGAAACAGATTTGTCTTCTAAAAATCGGTGGTAAAGCCCTTGTCCAATTCCGGAACCAATTCCAAAAATATAAACTTGGGCTTTCGGTTTCATATACGTCTAGCCATCACTTGTAATAGAAAATGAACAGCTTCCAAATGTTTGTTGGCTTCCGCTATAGTTTTTCCCCAGACCGTGGGACCGTGGCCTTCGATGAGAAGAAAGGGAACTTGTGGTTTCCCTTTGGTTTCCATGTAACGTTTGATTTCTGAAGCAATGGTGGGTACATTTGTATGATTATAAAAAACTGGAAATTTTAAATTAGGTTTTTCATCCCAAATTCCAAAGGCTTTGATGATTTCAATCGGAGGGAGAGGGATGTCTCGGAAACCTTCTTCTTTCCCAATTCCAAATTCTAAAAGATTAGAATCTAAAGTGTGAACATGGAGGGCAGCCCCCGCATCGTCCATTTTAGAATACACCACCTGATGGATGCTAGTTTCTGCTGAGGGTTTGAGTCCCGCACTTGCAGAAACCAAGGATCCGTCGTTTACAGAAACACAAACAAAGTCTTTGTCTGTAAGTTCTCCCTTATGTTTTCCAGAGGCCGTGATCCAAAAATTATCTCCAGCGCGAGCGGAGAGATTCCCAGCAGTGGCATACATCCACTGCCTTTCATAATAAGTATGGGAAAGTTTGGTCAGTTCCTGTAAGGAAAGGTGAGAATCCAAATCTATTTGTTCACGCGCTCCACGTAACTCAAATCTCTGAGGTCAATTTTAACAGTGTCCCCTTGTTTGATAAAGATAGGAACTTGAACTTCTCCACCAGTTTCCACAGTCACTCGTTTGAGCGCAAGACCAGTAGTATCTCCTTTGAGACCATCTTCTGCATAAGTTACTTCCAATATAGCAAAGTTAGGAGGTGTGACACCAATTGGTTTGTCATTATAAAATGATACTTCAACCGGAGTTTCCTCTTTCATAAAAGGAAGGATGTCTTCCACATAATCTTTGGAAACCGGGATTTGTTCGTAATCGTTGACGTCCATAAAAATGATTTGGTCGCCATCCGCATAACAATACTGCATTTTACGGCGCTCTAAATCCACACTTTCCAATTTTTCTGCTGCTTTGAAAGTTCTTTCAATCGAAGAATCACGGATAATATTTTTTAGTTTGGTACGGATGAATGCAGAACCCTTTCCAGGATTCACAAACTCGGTTTTGACGACGGAATAAAGCTCATTCTCGATCTTGAGGATCATTCCTTTTTTTACTTCTGTAATGCCTAAGTTCATAATTTCGTTACTCGTAAACAAAATCCGAGGGACTTGGCCCTGTGTCAACCTAAGTATGGTCATAAGCGATGACCTGGTCGGATTGGAAATGGCAATTACAAAACCGAATCACTACCCTTGGCGATTTGGAAGAAAAACTAACTCTAACCGAAGAAGAGAGGGAAAGTTTTACCCCCGCACTTGCGGAATTTAGTTTTGCCGTCACTCCCTATTATTTAGAAAGGATCGACAAAAAAAATCCCAACTGTCCCATTCGAAAACAAATCATCCCTCGATCAGGTGAACTTAGAAAAAAACCAAACGAAGTAGAAGATCCCCTAGCAGAAGAACGTTATATGCCTGTGAAAGGAGTGACCCACCGTTATCCAGACCGTGCGATTTGGTACATTTCTCATGTCTGTGCTGTGTACTGTCGATTTTGCACCAGGAAACGAAAGGTATCAGATCCGGAAGAAACTCCCAATCGAAGCGAATGGGAGAAAGCCCTTTCCTACTTTAAAACTCATACAGAAGTAAGAGAGGTCATCCTGTCCGGTGGAGATCCACTTACCTTATCCGATTCTTCCCTTGATTATCTTTTGGGGGAATTAAAATCTATCCCTCATATCAATCAAGTAAGGATTCACACCCGACACCCAGTCACTATGCCAATGCGACTGACAGAATCTTTAAACGAAGTTTTTGCCAAACATTTTCCTTTGTATATGGTCACTCATTTTAACCATCCGAATGAAATTTCGGAAGAAACTAAAATGTATGTTATGCGAATGATCAAAACAGGTTTTGTATCTATTTTTAACCAATCTGTTTTATTATCGGGAATCAATGATGATGAAAAAATTTTGTCAGAGCTCAACTACAAACTAATCAGTATAGGAATTAAACCTTATTACCTCCACCAATGTGATGAAGTATTTGGAAGTTCTGACTTTGTTGTACCCATAGAAAGAGGAATTGAAATCTATCGAAAACTCCGTGGTTATCATTCTGGAATCACTATTCCCAATTATGTAAAAGATCTTACTGGTGGTGGGGGAAAAGTGCTTCTCTCTCCTAACTATTTACAAAAGAAAACACCAAGTGGATATCTGTTTCAAAACTATTTAGGAGATGAATATGAAGTCGGACATTAAAATCATTTTTATACTTTCATTATTTTTAACCAACGCCTGCCAAAGTGTTCAGGAACCACCGAAAGAAAAAAACATAGAAACTACCCATTCTAGTCCCAAGGTAGAAACAAAAAACCATCACCTAACCAAAGAGCTACGCCTTACCTACCATGCCGTATGGGTGGCAAAAGAAAACTTTGAACTTCTAAAATCTGGATCCATTTTTGGGACAGGGAATAGTTATGAAATTCGTTTGGGGGAAGGACAAAACATCCTTTGGTTACGTTTATCTTCCACGGACCGAGAGAACCAGTCCCAATTCCCCTATTTTTATAAAGAAGAAAACAAAAACCCAGATGTATCTTATTTTGTTTGGGGATCCAAAAAATGCAGTGTCCTTGTTTATCCCTACAAGGATTCGCAACTTTATGCACGTTGGGAAGGAATCCATAACGGATTTTTACTCGTTTTTGAGACCATTACTTCCCAAACCACAGATCCCAAAGAACTAGCCAAGGATCTCCACCAAATGGTCCTCCAATCTTTGGAATTGTACTAGGCACAAGAATCCTAACAAAGCCTCATTTTTTAGAAAAAAAGATTAGGCAAATAGAATGGAACCCTTAGGCTATGAGGAGAATTTCTATGTGGCTAAAACTCGGTGAATCGGAAGTTATCAATTTGGATTACGTTGCCTCTATCAAAAAAAATCCTAACCAACCTTCGATTGAAATCATTTACCAAGATCTCAATAATGTAAAATCCCTTCCTTTTCCCGGCAAAGAAGAACGCGACCGCGCCTTCAAAGCCATATTAGAAAATCTTTCTCGAATGAAATTATACTTTGAATGAACTATGGAATTTGAAGCACTAAACCCTAACCTCTATGCGCAAGTTTTGGATGAATTAGAACTCATCCCCTCGACCAAACCCTACCAAATCCTTTTTTATGGTTCCCGCGAACGTGGGGATTTTCACTCGGAATCCGACCTCAATTTTTATTTGGTGGCTCATTCTACAGACCAGATGAAATCCCAATTCATTGATTCCATCTCCCGTGCCTTACAAAAGTTGGAAGATGTGGCTCCTGTAAATATGATTGCAGGGGATGCCGATTCTCTTCGTCATAGAATCAAAATTTCGGAACCAGGTAGTTTACAACTGATGGAAGCCTCATCCGTGTTCTACGGCGAAGGCCTTTATGAAGATCTAAAAGCCGATTGGGAAAAATGGAAAGGGCGAGAAATTCCTAAATCGGATCTCATAACCTACCTAGAAAAACGAATTCGTTTTTTTAAACAACAGGTAACAAGAAACACAAAGGATGAAATTTCCCAACTCGAAAGAATCACTACTCTCACACTACATATTTGGGCCCTGCAAAATATCCATGACCTAACTCATATTGAACTTTTGAAAATGGACACTCCAGACCAAGTAGCTCCCCTTTTTAGTAATCTTTACAGAAAAGAAATGGAAGACTCCATTTGGGAACTTTTAGAACTCCAAACCCGTGTTCGCAAACTAAAAGTGGATATTCGTTGGAAACGAGAAGTTTCTAGAGAAGATATCCACGAAACCAAATACAAACTGATCTCTCTACGTAACGATGAAGAATTTATGATGAATCTTTGGGCGTAAAAACCTAAGGTTTATCGGTTCGATATCGACTATTTTTTAGTTGATAACTTTGAGCAAAACTTTATTAGAAGAACCTACCCTATTCCTTACCTGATTGAATCTATTCCGAAAGAAAAGACCCATAGCCTCTTTCTTTTAGTTTACCTTTGGGGATAAACTCCATCGCAGCCGAATTCATGCAGTAACGTTTGTTTGTTGGCGCGGGTCCATCATCAAATACATGGCCCAAATGAGAATTGGCTTTTTTAGAACGTACTTCGGTTCGTGTCATCCCATAAGAATGATCAGCGACTTCCACCACATTGCCACCTACAAGCGGCTTTGTAAAACTTGGCCAACCTGTCCCCGATTCAAACTTGTCTTTCGAACTAAAGAGAGGTTCTTTCGAAACAATATCAACATAGATTCCTTCTTCATGATTGTCCCAATATTCATTCTGAAAAGCAGGTTCCGTTTCACCTTCTTGTGTAACACGGTATTGAAGATCGGTGAGTTTTTTTCGGAGTTCAGGATTCTCTATTTTTTTTGGAGAATGAGAAGAGGATTCAGAACAGGAAGGTATCACAAACCATCCGAGTACAAAAAAGAAACAAAATAAAATGGGAAGAAAGGCTCGTTTCATAGTGGTTAGACCGATTGGATTTCAAAAATTTTGCTTTTCTTTATACGAAAATGATTTCGTCTAAGATAGGTATGATGATCGCCCCTTTACCGAAAAATGAGACCGCGCGTCTTTCGGCGTTAAAAGGGCTCGAAATTCTAGACACTCCCGAAGAGGAGATGTTTGATGAAATTACAAAACTTGCATCGATGATTTGTAATGTTCCTATTTCACTTGTTAGTCTCATTGATGAAACAAGACAATGGTTCAAATCGCATCATGGATTACATACACGAGAAACTCCCAGGTCCCTTGCCTTTTGTTCCCATGCAATTTTAGGAGATGAACTTTTTGTTGTTCCCAATGCGAAACTAGACCCTCGGTTTAAAAATAATCCCTTAGTGAATGAAGCTCCCAATGTAATCTTCTATGCCGGGATCCCACTGGCTCTCGATGACCACATTAAACTCGGAACTTTATGTGTGATTGATAACAAACCGAGAGAACTCAATGAAAATCAAATCCAAATGCTTCGCCTTCTTGGAAAACAAACCATTCGTCTCTTACAAATGCGAAAGGCAACTGAACGTTTAGAAATAGAAAAATTATCTGCAGAAAGAGCCACCGCCGCCAAACGTGATTTTATTGCAGCGATTAGTCATGATATTAGGAACCCATTAAATTCCCTACTTGGTATGTCGGAAATGATTCGTGAAACGGATTTAGATCCAACCATTCTCGGTTATGTGGATCATATCAAAAATGCTGGAGAAGTCATTTTACATTTAGTCAATGATACAATTGAAATCTCAAGACTAGAAGAGAATGCCAGTGTTTCGAATCTTGAATGGTTTGAACTTTATCAATGTTTACATATTTTAGATTCTTTTTTCAAAACAGAAACCAAACGGAAACAATTAGAATTTAAACTTCAAAACTTTACGAATCAAAATTTACTAATTCATTCAGACAAAAGAAAAATCGAAAAGATTTTATGGAATCTAACCGCCAATGCAGTTAAATTTACAAACAAAGGAGAAATCACTTGCTCCGTGTCTCTGGAAACAAAAACGAATGAAAAGGGAATTTTGTTGATAGAAGTAAAAGACACAGGTCCTGGCATTTCTCCTGAGGTTAAGGACAAACTCTTTCAGAAATACAACCAATTCGTTCCAGAAGGATGTGGGATATCAGGATCTGGCCTTGGACTATCCATTGTTAAACTTTCATTGGAAGAGTTGGAGGGAGCCGTTGAAGTAGAATCTAAGTTAGGTGAAGGTTCTACTTTTAAAGTAACGATTCCCATCCTTTGGAAATTAGAGGAAAAAAATGGGAACAATTCTTGTGCCTTGGCAACCAATCTGAACCAAATACCAAAATTTTCTAAACAACAAAAAGTACTTATCGCCGATGACAACGATCTGAACAGGAAAGTCCTTAAAAGTTATTTAAAACCCTTCGGATTTGAAATCAAAGAAACAAGCAATGGATTTGATACAGAAAGAGAACTACTCCATTCTCCCTACGATATCGCCTTTTTGGACATCGAAATGCCAGGGAAACACGGAACTGAAATTGCGAAGGGAATCAGCGGAAAACCAAATCGACCTGTTCTTTTTGCTTGTACTGGGCTTTGTATGCCAGAGGAAAAAGAACAAATTCTAAACTCAGGATTTGAATATTTTATGCCCAAACCCTACCTAAAAGAAGAATTATACGCCCATTTGACAGAAATTGCCAAAAAACACCCGTAACGTTGTCCTTTGGCGGTATGGTAGTTTTTCCCTTTCTTTTTTAGGCCGTTTTTTTATTGTATCCTATTTCCATGACTAAGAATGACACCGAAGTTGGAAATGACTTCCAATCCTTCGGATTACGTCCTGAAATACTACAAGGAATCACTGATGCAGGCTTCGAATCACCAAGCCCTATCCAAAAACAAGCGATTCCGCTCGTATTGGAAGGAAAAGATTTAATCGCACAAGCGCAGACCGGTACCGGAAAAACTGCAGCTTACGGACTCCCCTGTTTGAACCGAATTAGTGTGAACGATGGCATGCAAGTGCTTGTCCTCACTCCAACTCGTGAACTTGCTCTGCAAGTATCTGATGAATTGTTTAAATTGGGAAAACATTTAGGAATCAAAACCACCACTATCTATGGCGGAAGTTCCTATTCTAAACAAATCACACAAGTGGCCAAAGGTGCCCAAGTTGCCGTTGCAACTCCTGGAAGACTTCTCGACCTATTGAAAGGAAAGGAACTTAAAAACTTCAAACCTTCCATGGTAATTTTGGATGAAGCAGATGAAATGCTCGATATGGGCTTTATGGATGATATTGAATCCATCTTTAATCTACTGCCAACCAAACGACAAACTTTACTTTTCTCCGCAACTATGCCGGAGCCGATTAAGAAGTTGGCAAGTAAATACCAAACGCACCCTGCACATGTAAAAATTGCAGCAACAGAAAAATCTTCTAAGAACATCGAACAAGTGTACTACGTGATCGATGAAGCAGAACGAGAAATTTCTGTAGTTCGAATTTTGGATTATGAAAATCCATATAAGGCAATCATCTTCACAAAAACGAAGAAAGAAGCAGATGATTTAAAATCTACTCTCAGTTTTAAAGGATACCCTGTGGAAGCACTTCACGGAGATCTAAACCAAAAACAAAGAGAACAAGTTTTAAAAAGCCTACATGATGGCCGAGTGAAAATCCTCGTTGCCACTGACGTTGCGGCACGTGGACTAGATGTAAAAGATTTGTCACTTGTGATCAACTACCACTTACCTTTTGATAGCGAAAGTTATACTCATAGAATTGGTCGTACAGGTCGTGCCGGAAAATCGGGAAAAGCTGTGACTCTTGTGACAACGAGAGAATCTCGTGCCCTCATCCGACTCAAAGGGACTTCTGGAACCAATCTTACCATTGCGGCCCTTCCAACCAAAAAGGAAGTACTTGCAAGAAGAGAAGAAGACTTTTTAAACAAAGTTGTGGAAACAGAAATTCATGCTGACGCAGAAGAAGTTTTAGAAAAACTTTTAAAGTTAGACGACAAACGTTCGTTAGCTCTAAAACTCCTTTCGACTATGCTTGATAAAACCAAAATCAGTGGACCGGAAAAAATCGGAAAAACACCTGCGGAATGGAGCGAAATGCCTCCTGGTGGTGGATCTGGTGGAAGACGACGCCGTGATGAAGGTGGATCTGGTGGTGGCGGCGGTCGCGGTGGATACCGAGGTGGCAGATCCAACAGTGACAGAAGTGAACGCGGAGAAAGAAGCGAAAGAGGTGGGGATTCTCGCCGTAGTAGCAGCGCACCCTCTTCTAAAAAAGAAGGTGGCGTTTACGTAAAAGCTGCTGGGAAAAAAACTCAGCGTTTTCGAAACAAGTAGTGGCTCACAAACCACTCTTCACCGTTTCGGTAACCCCATAACTCAGCACAGGCGAGAAAGAAAACTTTCCAATAGACAAACCATTTGGTTTTTTCTTTTTCGCCGTAAGTATTCGCAAGGATAGGCATTAGTTTGTCCTTGTTTTCTATCATATTATCATACCAAGCTTCACTCGTTCTCGCATAATGAGTCCCATTCACAACCCAATGGTTTTCGATAAGGAAATCTTTTTGGAAGTATAAAAATAAATCATCCGATGGCATCTGCCCACCTGTAAAAAAATATTTTGCCATCCAATCCGTTTCATCAATGACTTCAAACGGATAAGCAAATTCCTTATGAGTGAAGATATGTACGAAAAACTTTCCATCTGCCACAAGAAACTTCGATAGTTTCTCAAAGAGTTTTTCGTAGTTTTTCATATGTTCTAACATTTCTACGGAAACAATCCGATCAAACTTGTCTTTGGTGGTAAAATCGTTCATGTCTTTTGTGATGATGGTTAGATTTTTTAATCCACGTTCTTTGGCACGTTTATCAATAAATTCTTTTTGTGTACGCGAGTTGGAAACACCTGTAACCTTACATTTCGGAAATTTTTCTGCAATGTAGAGAGATATACTTCCCCAACCACAACCTAAATCCAAAACTTTCATTCCATTTTGAATCTCCGCTCGCTCCACTGTGATTCGTAACATCTCTTCTTCAGATTCAGCAAAACTTGTATCAAGACTTTGCCAATACCCAGAAGAATACTTCATCCTAGGCCCCATAACATAAGTAAAAAAATCACTGGGAACTTCGTAATGTTGTTCGTTTGCCGCTTCTGTATGTACGGCAATCGGAGATTTCTTTAACTCGTTCACATAGTTCATTTTGTGTTGGAGCCCAGCCGTAACATTCTCCTTTCTCTCTTGGCGAATCCGAAGTTTCAATAGTTGGCGGATGCGAAACCGAATGAGCCAATCAGGAAAGATATCCTTTTCTAAAAGTGAGTTGATGTTAAAAGAAGAACTTCCTTCTTTTTCTTTTGAATCCGTAAAATTCATGTATTATCCTTTATTATTTTTGTTTGGGAAACCAAGGGAAAAATGCATTTGTGGTGCGCATGTATTCGCGAAAAACATCACCTTTGGAAAGAAGGGAATATTTTTCTGCAAATGGAACACCGGAAACAAATCGTAACAATACAAACATAAAGACTGGGGTAAAAAGCGAAAGGGCAGCCCAAGGCGTAGAAAGAATCGGAATGATCCCAATCCCAAGCCATATTACCCATTCAAAAAAATAATTGGGATGTCTTGTATACTTCCAAAGACCTAAATCACAGACTTTGCCTTTGTTTTTCGGATCTGCTACAAATTGATGAAGGTCCCTATCGGCGATTCCTTCCCCGATGACCCCTACCACAAAGAAAATCCAACCAAGAACCACCATCAAATACCCGTTAGGCCCCATCATCCCAGTGTTGGGAAATAAGTTCCACTGCGCGGCAAAGTAAAAAGGAAAAGAAAGAAAAAGTGCAAGAAAACCTTGTAATAGAAACACGTTGGTGAACATCTTACTATGGACTTTGTCACCGTAGTCTTTCCGAAATCCAGCGTACCTTTTGTCTTCTGGATGGTTTGTACGAATGCGAGTCCAGTATAGGAACCCAGACAAACGTAGAGCCCAGATCCAAACGGGAACAAGGATTGCGATTTTTGCAAAAACGTTTCCTCTTCCCAATAAAACAAGGATACTGGCAATCCCTGCAATCACAAGTCCCCAACCTACATCAATGACGGCGTAGTTGTCCCTGGATTTTCCCCAAAACCACATAAGACACATAAAGAGAAATGTAAATATAACAGCCGCTAAATACGAAAACAATAAATTTTCCAAAGGATAGATTCTCTCCCTATACCTTGGTTTAGACGGAGGTCAGTGTGGTTTGAAGTCCTCATAAAGTTTTTTATAAAGAATTTTTTCTAAAAACTTAGGAGAGAAAAATCGCATCCATTCCAAAAATTTTCCTGACAAGTTGAATGTCACAAGCCTTGCTTCTTTGTCTTTGGCTACAGACATTAAAACATGAGCCACTTCTTTTGCACTCTTTCGTTTTCCTTTTGCGGGTGCCTCCGATAAAATCCCTCCACTTGCGTCGAGTCCTGAAGTACGAAGAGCCGTGTCTGTATAAGGAACACAAACTAGGGATACACCAAGTCCCGCATCCATTGTTTCGATCCTAAGGGATTCAAGTGCCGCATGTAAAGCAGACTTAGATGCAGAATATGCCGCACGACCTGGCACTCCGTAAAGAGCCGAGACTGTGGATGTGGTGACAATATTTCCTTTGGCAGTAAGGAGAAGAGGTAAAAGACCACGGATGAATTGGACCGGGCCAAAAAAATTTGTGGCAAAGGTTTTGCGATACACCTCCATCGAAAGGGAGTCAAAACGACCATGCGCCGTGATTCCTGCATTATTAAACAAAACATCAATTTTAGGAATTTGTTTTCCAATCCACTGGGTGGCATCTAATACAGATGTGGGATCAGCGAGATCACAGGCCACTTTGTGAATGATAACACCTTCGTGTTTGTTTTTGGGTTCGGTAATTTCGGCAGCCCTTCTTGCTACAAGAACCAATTCACAGGGAAATTTAGCCAATTCTTCATACAAGGCCTTTCCTATCCCACTTGTTGCTCCAGTGATCACTACCACCCTATCGTTCCAAAAATCTTTTTTCATAAGGCCCCTTTCTTCTGATTCCCACTCGACAAAGGATAAGGACAGACGAGGATCTGACGAGTGAATTTTGATTCTAAATTTTTAGAGGGTATATGTTAAATCAAGTTTGGGAAATCCAAGGATCGTTCGGATTAGAAAATCTAAAAAAATCAACAAGGGATCTTTCTGAATCATTGTCTCCCAAAGAAGTTTTAGTTCGCCTAACTGCGACTTCACTGAATTATCGAGATTATTTAATGGTGATTGGAACTTATAACCCGAGGCAAAAACTTCCCCTCATTCCTTGTTCTGATGGAGCCGGTGTGGTGGAAGCCGTTGGTTCTGAGGTCACTCTTTGGAAAAAAGGAGACCGGGTGCTTCCCATCTTTGCCCAGAAGTGGATGGATGGGGCACCTAATATGGACAACCTCCGTTCCACTCTCGGCGGCCCACATGACGGCTGTTTAGCGAATTTTGGGAAATTCCAAGAAGATGGACTTGTCTCCACACCTAGCCACCTTACAGACAAGGAAGCAGCCACCTTAGGTTGTGCGGGCTTAACCGCTTATAATGCCGTTGTGAATTTTGGAGGGATTGGACCTGGATCCGATGTGCTTTGTCTTGGCACTGGAGGTGTCTCTCTATTTGCCTTACAATTTGCAAAAATGATGGGTGCTCGAGTCATCATTACTTCTTCCAGTGATGAAAAACTGGAACGTGCCAAAACCCTCGGCGCGGATGTTACCATCAACTATGCAACCAAAACCAACTGGGAACGAGATGTTCGAAAAGTAACTAAAATGGCAGGAGCCGATCTCATCATCGAAGTGGGTGGTGCCGGCACCATGCAAAAATCTATGATGAGTGTCAAACCGTACGGAACCATTGCACTGATTGGTGTCCTTGCTGGTGGAGAATCAAGCCTTTCTCTTTACCCGATTCTTATGCAAGGAGTCAAAGTGCAAGGTGTGATTGTGGGAAGCCGTGCTGATTTTGAAAAAATGAACCGAGCCATCGAACAAAACAAAATGAAACCAGTTGTGGACAAAGTGTACGGTTGGGATGAAGTTCCAGAAGCCTTACAATATTTACAAACAGGAAAACATTTTGGAAAAGTGGTGGTGAGTTGGGAATAGAGAATTAAAGATACACTACTAAAAGGTATAGCAGAACCAAAAAACAAATATCGATTTGCAAATGTTTTTCCTACAGATATTAGTTATTTTTGGTTTGCGATTCTATCTAATATCTCTTTCAGGAGGGTGCGTTCTCCCTCCGAAAGAGATATAACACTCGGCAGTAATCCTCGCAAATCACCAAACAAACGATAAAGAGTCGGAGCTTGCACTGTGGCGGTCACCGCACGTTCTTTATCAAACTTAACAGACCTAAAAGATAAATATGGTGATCAAGTTCTAACTTTAGAGCTCGATGTCACAAAACCCGATCAGGTCAAACGTGTGGTGGAAGTCATATCATTGGTGTTTCCAGCACGATGGGCCTTGTATCGGCGCCTTTGATTGGATATTAATGTTCTTCCAAATGGGCCTTCGAAGCGATTCATGAAAGTTTGGCGAGCGAAGTGAAACCCTTTGGA
Source organism: Leptospira montravelensis (assembly GCF_004770045.1). Lineage (NCBI taxonomy): Bacteria > Pseudomonadati > Spirochaetota > Leptospiria > Leptospirales > Leptospiraceae > Leptospira > Leptospira montravelensis. The sequence goes on along the minus strand of NZ_RQFO01000011.1, from coordinate 103,542 downwards.
ATCAAAGTAACCATTGTAGAACCTGGTGCCTATGCCGATCGTTTTGCCACATCGGAGGCTTGACAGGAAATTTCCAACGCAGCACAAGGATGAGAATTTCTAAAAAATAATACATAACAAATTTATTATAAACCAATTGTGATTAACGACAGAATCTCGCTATAATCCTTTAGCACAGTTTACTTATCTTATGATGGTTTTAGTGACTGTGCATGTAGTTGTAGTTTCACAATGAACTGAAACGATTTTTACTTCTACATTCAATCCTTTCTCAATATTTAGTCAATAGGAATATCCTTAACGTTTAGATACCCTTTGTATTTGTTAGCGGGGTAAGATCTATGATACTCTGTTAACACTATACATCAACGCTTTATCCCATCCAAAATTTCCTTCATAAGAATCGCCAGTGTCATGAAAGGCACGTTTGTAACCGGGAGTTTCTTTTCCATAAATGAGTTTGCCTTTGCCATATGGGAAAATATTACCAAAGGAAAAAATACTTTTACTCAACTTGGGACTTTCAACAGTTGGGCCAATGTATTGGTCATTTACGCCTGCTGTGTATTCACCAAAATTATCTTTGCATTGGTTCACGCATTTCCAGCCAGAATTTGTGATACATTGATGCAAAAGCAATAAAGAGATAACTAAAAAGAAAACTTTAGCAAATTTCATTCTATTCATTTTAATACAACTAGCTGATTGTCAAAATATTTAAATACTAAAAATTATTCCACAACCAGACCTTCAATTACAATCGTCCTTTGTGAATATAAGGCCCGATTGGAAGCTAAAAGAATTTGTGCACCTGTCGTCAGTGTTCTAATAAAAGAATCCATAACATTCTCTTTAGAATAAATCCTAAGATTAAAAATTTTCTTCGCATTAGGAAGTTGATTTCTTATAATTTCATCCAGGTCTAAGGTATCAATAGGTTGTGTATCAAAGAGAAACCAAGATAGTTTAGTTTCGATGGAGAAATGTCTATATTTTTCATCCTTTTCTAGTTCATAAGAAAAGCTGATTGGTATTTTGGTATCTCTAATTTCATATTGATAAGAGGCACAGTCAATATTAAATAATAAGAAGGATACTAAAATTAATGAATATATTTTTTTCATTTTAAATTGCTCCCTTTTGAATACGAATATATATTCCCTTTAATATGAAGCGTATAGGGACGTAGAATTCCAAATGTAAACATATCATAAAAACTATCAGACAGTTCATATTCTTCGGTAATTTTCAAGTCGCCAATACTCGAATTAGGGTGTTTGAGATACACTTCAGTCAACAATTCATCCAAAGTTTTATCCCTAATATTAGATAGTCCCCAAAACATATACACCCTTGTGAAAGTGATATCGAATGATTCGCTTACGCTGTAACCTTCGTTTGCCGAAAAACCATTCAAGCGCACCTTATGTTTTCCCCAAGTTTGGTAATAAGACGTGTTGGCACATTGAAACAATAGTAACGTCATTCCCAATAGAATGATTTTTTTAAAGATTCTCATATTATCTTCCTTATATTATTTTCTATATAACCATAAATAGAAAAGGAAATAAAAAAAATGAAACTTAGTATAACAGCCGTAATATACCTTATTTACTTTTTGATCATTTTACGGGAATCTATAGAAATTGGCAAGAATACTTTTAAGTATCGTAGAATATTCAAATTATTCTAAAAGTTTAACCAAGCCCGACATCAAGAGCCATCATCAGAACAAACCCAAACATGGCACCGAGTGTAGACATTTCCGTTTCCTTACCCGTATGGGATTCAGGAATCAATTCTTCCACAACTACAAAAATCATAGCCCCTGCCGCAAACGAGAGAGCAAAAGGTAATAAACTTTCTACATAAAAAACAAGAGCGGCACCTAAAATTCCCCCAATTGGTTCCACAAACCCAGAGAGTTGTCCGTACCAGAAACTTTTCCGCGCGCTAAATCCCTCGCGTAACAAGGGAATGGAAACAGCAGCACCTTCTGGAATATTTTGGATTCCGATTCCAAAAGCAACAACAACCGCTGCCATCAGTGCTTCATATGAAAATCCATCACCAAGCGCACCAAAGGCGACTCCCACGGCCAAACCTTCCGGAATATTGTGAAGAGTAATCGCAAGAATTAAAAGTAAACTTCTTTGGAAAGAAGACTTCCCTCCTTCCAAACGATTTTCTTCTAATCCAACATGCAAATGGGGCAGGAGTTTATGTAATAAATACAAAGAAAGCCCACCTGATAAAAAGCCAAGACTTACATGAAACCATGCGAGATTTCCTGCCTTTTCGGATAGTTCAATCGATGGCAAAAGTAGAGACCAAAAACTGGCAGCAATCATGATCCCGGATGCAAAACCAAGCATGGCATTAAACACAGGCCTTGGCACCGTGCGAAAGAAAAAAACAAATCCTGCCCCGAAAGCTGTACAAAACCAAGTAAACCCAGTGGCAAGAAGTGCCAAAACCACTGGGTGTAATAATAGAATAGAATCTAACATTTATTTAGGTGGCATCATTCCCACAAATAGAGAACTCATTTCTTTGGCTCGCCAAAGTCCATCCACATCTTTTTCCATTGATACTGGCCGAAAACTGGAAGCTCCACGTGTAGCAACAAAAAGTTTCAGCTTCCCCGCTGATTCCTCACCTGAATAGGGGTTTGTGAAAGTTTCGACTGTCAAAGGCAGACTCGGCGTATAACCGTTAGTTGGTTCTGCCCCTTTCCAATATCCATTGGATAACATCTTATATTTATCAAGTTGTCCTAATAAATATTTGTCACTTCCTCCCAAGTCCATTCCCTCTACCGCGGAAGGTTTAGTAGACTTTTGTCTGTTTTTAGAGAGAACAGAAAGGATCACAGCTTTTGTTCCCAATTCTGAATTTTTGCCATACATGGAGATGGCAAGGACTAACATTGCAACTCCTCCTTCTGGTGAGGAGGACACTTTCGATTGTAAGGATTTGAACTCTTCGACTGTGGTAGGTTCGGTAGAAATACTAACAGGATTTCTCTCTGTCAAGTTTTGAGCCACAATGGGTAAGGAAAAACAAAATATTAATACGCAAGTGATCGTTTTCATGGTCGAGAATACTAGAATCATTTGGATTTGGTTTCAATCTTTTTTCTTCATTTTTTTCTTTACCAAATGACTAGAAACGGTAAACTTCTTTCATGAAAAAAATATTTTTTATTTCTCTCTTTTTTCTTCCTTTTCTTATCACCTCACAAACATTAAAGGATGCAAAAGAATTCCAAGCTCTCTCCAAAAAAATGTGTGCAAAATCGTCTGAGTGTATGAAAGAAAAATTGAAAGATCTTCCCGCAGACCAAAGGAAAATGATCGAGTCTCAATTTGTCAATGGGAACGTCTGTGAATCTCGTTATAAAAACTACGTTGTTGAAGGTCAAAAACCGGCAACCAACCAACCTACTAAAAAACTCACCAAACAAGATATGGAAGATATGAAAAAATGTGCCAAAGACATGGCGGCATTTTCTTGTACCGAATTAGAAGAAGGAAAAGTTCCAGAGTCTTGTGAAAAATTCCAAGAAGAAGATTAAACCAAAAAATCTAAATTTCTATCCAATACGGGCTAATCTCTTTTAGTCCGTTTTTACCAGATAATTTTAAAATCAGTCGGTCCATCCCAATCGAAATTCCAGAACAATCTGGAAAACCATTCCCTAAACTTCCCAAAAAATCCTCATCCATAGGAAATACTTCCTTCCCCAAATTGGCACGTAACTTCTGTTCTTCGCTAAAACGTTTTTTCTGTTCATTTACATCGCTAAGTTCATAAAATGCATTGGCAAGTTCCATTCCATCCCAATAAATCTCAAATCTTTTAGCAACACCATCTACAATTTTGGCAAGGGCCGCACATTCAGGTGGATAGTCGTATAAAAAGACAATTCCATCACCTAACTTAGGCTCTACCAGATTTAAAAAAACTAAAAAGAAAAGATCCTCGTATTGCCACCGATTCAGTTCTGAAACAGGCACATTCGATAATTTTTTTGAGACAATGGTTTTGATTAGATCTTCTTTTAAAAAACCATGTCCAAGGTTCTGTAAAAATACTTCTTCCACAGAGAGGTGACGAATCCAATTCGGTTTCGAAAGGTTTTTCTTATCTTTTTCTCTTCCAAAAGTATAAATCAATTCTCTCAGGAATTTTTCGATAAAATGACGTAGAATCACATCATCCATTTCTTTTGCATAGAGCTCTAACATCACAAACTCTTTGGAATGAACCCCACTTCCCATCTCTCCCGACCTGTAAGTATGAGCAAGTTCAAAGATTCGATCTAGGCCTGTTGCCATCATTTGTTTTAAACTGTATTCGGGAGAAGTGATGAGGTATCCTGTTTCTTTCCCGTTTGGCGAACGCACTTCAAAAGGATCTAAATATGGTTCCATACCCACTACGGGTTTTAACGTCGGTGTATCTACCTCCAAAAACTCATTTCGCGATAGAATCTCACGTACCATTTTGAAAACTTGAGATCGAAAAATAACTGTATCTTTTGTAAGTGAAATCATACCATTACCTCCAATGGCAAAAAAAACAAAATACCTCAATATTCGAGAAGTGCAAAACGCGTATGAAATTGTTATTTTGTCTAAGGACGTTCACAGCGAATTGGAAGAAGAATTGGATTCTGTCATGCATATGTTGTTTTTCCAAACAAGGTCTCATATTCAAATGGATCTTACCAACCTTCCTTATCTTCCCATCACTCTTCTTACCAAACTTTTAAATATGGCTCGTGACCTAAGATTAAAAAAAAGGGTTCTAGTACTACTCGGATTACCCATTTCTAGTTATATGTATTTAAAACGATTTGAGCTAGTTCGACTTGTTTTTCCGAGCCCTGCGATCCTTAAAGAGTCTCATCGAGTTCCCAGGGAATAATTTCCAAATTCACGCCCAACTCACCTAACAAAAGCATAGTCCTTTTGTCGAGGATCACTCCTTTTGTGAACTCGGAGGCAAACTCTACAGAAACGTAAATGGTAGATTCATAACTTTCGGTGAATTCTTTTAGTTCTTTTCGAACAGGTGCTAAAGTTTTAAGCAAATCCCATATATGATCTAATACTGGAAATTCGGGTCCCAATTTAGAATTGATCTGCCAATGACTCGGAATTGTCATATTTTCGATGTCTTTTACATCCGCTCCGTGGTAATAGTCCGGTTGGATGCCCAATTTTTCCGTCAGTTCCTGCGGCCTAAGCCTCGGTCCTGTGATGGCGAACATCGCCCACGATTTTGCTTCTCTTTGTGTTCCCGATTCCATTTTTTACTTTTTTTTTCTACTACAAGAACCAAATTGAGAAAGAACTCAAGGGAAAAACATGAAAAATATTTTGGTAATTGAGGATGATCCGGATATTGGGAACCTAATTCGGAAATCACTCGATTCTGCTCATTACACAACCTCCGTTTTTGAAAACGGCGAAGAAGGTTTGAAATTTTACAAGTCCAATCATCCTGATTTAGTGATTCTGGATTTATCTCTACCGGACATTGATGGAATGGAGATTTGCCGTAGTATCCGAAAAGCCGATGAAAGTACTCCGATTTTCATTTTATCCGCAAGGACAGAAGAAATCGATCGCATCATGGGACTTGAGTTAGGCGCTGATGATTACATCACAAAACCATTTTCCGTTCGCGAACTAAAAACAAGAGTGGATGTGTTCTTTAGAAGATGGGATAAAAAAATTGGAATCAAACCCAATGTGGGCCAAGCAGGAGAAATCATTCGTGGCGCTCTAAAAATTGATTCCATCCGCAGACGTGTCACTCTCAACGAAAACATCATCAACATTTCTAGAAAGGAATTTGACATCTTACAACTGCTAGCAGGATCTCCAGGAAAAGTTTTTTCTCGTGAAATGATTTTGGAATCGGTTTGGGGAGTGGAATGGGATGGATTTGAAAGGATGATCGACAGCCATATCAAACGGATTCGTTCTAAACTAGAAAAAAATTCCGCACAACCAGAATGGATCGAAACCATTTGGGGAATCGGATATCGTTTCACAGACAATTTCGAAAACATTGTGGTTCCCGACTAAACAATATGGAAGAAGTGAAGAAGGACAAATCCCTCATCGACGAAATTAAGTTGTATGAGAAAAAAGCCAAAGAAATTGAACAAAGAGCCAAGGAGAAGTATATGGAACAAGTAAGCGACATCAAACAAAAGTTAGGTAAAGCCAGTGAAGAGGCTTCTATCAAAGCAAAAGAAGTCATAGACAACGTAGGTTCTTATGTAAAAGAACACCCACAAAAAGCCGCAATCATTGGATTTGGTGTAGGTCTTGGTCTTGGACTCGCACTTGGCCTGATCTTTAAGAAGAAATAATTGGACGAGAAACACACGAAACATCGAAAAAAAGGCGGAATCAAAGCCGCCTTCGAAGAATTAGTCGCCAAGGTTTTTGCGTACGGCGAAGTGATGGTGATTTACATCCAGAAAAACCTCCAAATTTATATTAGAAATTTGGTTTTGTCTTCTGTTTGGGTTTTCACTGCTTTTTTCCTAATTTTCCTAGGTCTAGTTTACATATCCTACGGTGTGTATTTAAGCATTCAAAAGTATTTGGCGGCAGGAGATCCCATCCTTTCTAGTTTTGGAACAGGATTTGGATTTTTAATTTTTGCAATTTTCTTTTTATCACTCGTTTTAAAGAAAAAATAATTCCATGAGATTCAATCCCCTAACAGACCACGAACGGTATTTAGACAAAGATCCAAAAGACATGTCTCTCACTGAACTTAGGATGTTACTAAAAATCAAACGAATGGATTTACAACTTGGTTGGAATGAGTTTGAAGGCAAAATCAAATTCTGGCAACGAATGGTAAGGTCCGTTCGCGAATCAGGAATGGTAGACCAAGTAAAAGAAGGAATCCAGTCCTACTTACAAAATAAATCCTCAAAAGAATAAGGGTTTCGCCTCGCAAAGCCGATCTTTGTAAAAACAAAGAAGGACTATCTATGGCTTCCGATGAAATCTTAGTATTTACCACAATTGGCGATCGCGATATGGCCGAAGAACATATCTCCGAAATGTTAGAACAAGGAATTATTGTTTCCGGAACCATCTTCCCTGAAGTGGAACTTGTTTTTTTATGGGAAGGAAAAATCACTGTCGATACTGAAAACAAAATCCTTCTCAAAGCAAAAGCTGACAAGTACAATGCGATCGAAGAATACATTATGAAACGTCATCCTTACATTGCCCCAGAAATCATACGTATGGACGTAAGTTTTGGTAGTCCCGCCTATAAAGCGTTTGTTGCCGACAAAATCAAAAAAAATAGTTAGGACCTAAATTCAAACTTAATTCACAACCAACCAAACCTTCTTAAGGAACAAGTGCCTACTTTGCTTTTTGTGAGTGGGCGCCTCGAATTTTTTGGTAGAACCAACCTCATTTGTAAAAACGACCGGGCGTACTGCGGGGTCCGCATTCGCTCCCGTCTGCCTAAAGGCAGACCAAGCCCTTCGTATGCCCTGGCGCGGGATCTAATTTTTCTACTTGGTTTTTGGAAAACGAAAGGAATTGGAATCGATATAGGAAAAATCAAACCATGAAAAATATAAAGTCCGTGAGTATTGGCTGGTTTTCCCGGAACAGAAGGTGATTGAAGTTTTTACTTTAAAGGCCGGGAAGTATTCTCTATTTTGTATTACGGAAAATACAAATGGGAAGATTACTTCGGCTGCTTTTCCTGAATGGGAATTGAAAATCGAGCTATTGTATCCATAAACACTATTTGTATTCCAATGATATTTTTAAGTCCTTTACTCATCACATAACAGCAAAAATATTTTACTCACTATGATAGCTTTTACAAGCCTCGGAAAACGATACAGAAAATAAGTTAATACACAGGAACTGCATCCCAATAACGACATTCAATCTGCTCACTTTGATGATATTTTATTCTGTCTCTTCTCTGTGCCCAATAACAATCCCCGTCATCGCCACTTTCTGGCCAGAGCTCGCTTTTCTTCCAATTTTTTTTATCTTTAATATTGGAAAATTTACCTTGAATCCATGGGCTGTTTCTATCCACTTTTTCATTAATTTTATGATCTATTATATATTGTTGTACAATTCCATCTTTATCAAAGAATACATGGAAATATAAATAATCTGTACCCACATATCCACCATTTGGTAAAGACGAGGTTATATAATTTACATAACTGATAATTTTCTTCATTTCAAACTTACGTCCCAAGATTTCTTTAGCGATTGGTTTTTGAAATGTCATTCTCGACCAAGGTCTGGGATATATTTCAAGTAATTCTTGTTCGGTTGTCTTACCAATCACTGGCAGTTTGTTTGGATCAAATTGGAATTTCTCTGGTCCGTCGATTATATCATCTACAAAATCAGGATCATTTTTAGAAAAGAACCTACATGATAGCAAAGAAAGTATTATAAGAATCGAGAATAACTTTAACGATATAGCACATTTTTTCATCTCTTTCTGAATCTTCATCTATCTATTACTCCCTATTTACTAACATTTTCTTCACCAGATGACATTCCCTTTGTATTGAGTAATCAGCGAATCCTTTGTCAAGATCGCCATCTTTTCATAGTTTGATTGACAAACCAAAATACGGTCAAACGGATCTTTGTGTAAATCAGGCAAATTGAGAAGTCCAAATGTATGCCCCATCGTTATCTCCAAAACATTACAATCAATGGCAGCTAACGATTCTGGAATGATTTTATCCGGAGAATTTTGTAGATTAAGTTTTCCTAATTTAAATTTAATGATGATTTCCCAGATACTGGCTACACTCAAATACAACTCATTTTCTGGATTTTCGATAATTCGCAAAACCTTTTTAGAAAGGTTCGCCGGTTCATATAATATCCATAAATATGTATGTGTATCTAATAAATACCTCAAGAGAAAAAGCCTGAGATTTCATCACTAGGAAGAGGTTCAAAAAATTCTTTTGATATCTTTGTTTTCCCTTGGTAGATCCCTATCTCTCGTTTCTTCTTCTTATCAGAAGTAATTCGCACTAACTTCACAACTGGTTTTCCCGCTTTGGAAATCACCACTTCCTTACCCTCAATTGCCTGGACGATGAGCTTCGAAAGATTGGATTTCGCATCATGAATGTTATATTCCATACCTATAGATTAGCTAATCTAACGGACTAAGTCAATCGAAAACAAACAAAGATTTTCGAAACTACTCCCTCCCGATCAAAAAAAGTGTTGCCAAATGACTACATATTATTGATTAGTCAAATGGCTACACAATGGATTTACGAAGAGATGTTTTTCAGGCAATTGCAGATCCCACAAGGCGAGCCATCCTCCTCCTTGTGGCCACCCAGTCTATGACGGCCGGAGCCATTGCCTCACAGTTTGATACCAAACGACCTACGGTTTCCAAACATTTACAAATTTTAACTGAATGCGAATTGTTAAAAAAGGAACCTAACGGCCGTGAGATTTATTACCACCTAAACCCAAATAAAATGAAAGAGATTGCAAACTTTATTGAACCTTTCCAAAAACTTTGGGATGACCGGTTTAACAAATTGGAATCGGTAATGAAGAATTACCAAAAAAAAGGGTAAATGTCGAAACAAGATAGGAGAAACAAATGGAACTCAAAACAAAAGTTTATGCAGAAGACGGGAAACAAGAGCTAAGAATCGAACGTGAATTTGATTTACCAACTTCTTTAGTTTTTAAAGCCCACACAGAACCAGAACTCATCGAACAATGGATGGGGAACAAAGTCCTAAAGTTTGAAGCAAAAAATCATGGAAGTTGGATCTTTGAAACTAAAAACCCAGATGGAATCGTATTGTTTCGAGCCAATGGTGTTTTACTCAATATAAAAGAAAATGAAAGTTTTGTGCGAACCTTCGAAATGGAAAACACAAATTTCCCAATCCAACTTGAGTTTTTTGAATTTCTGAAAATTTCAGAAACTAAAAGCAAACTAATCATGCACATTATTTATAAGTCAGTCGAACAAAGGGACCAAATTTTAAAGATGCCATTTGCACAAGGAATCAACATGGCGCACAACCGATTGGAACAAGTCCTTAGTGAGAAAGTTTAATTAGTAACTTTCATGTAATAGATCAGAAGGAAATTGGAGCCATTTGAAATGAAACAAACAAATTCCAAAATGAACCAAGTCGATTTATATTTCCAAAAAATCAAAAACTGGAAACAGGAATTTCAAATCTTAAGATCAATTGTATTAGAAATTAGATTACAAGAAGAAATCAAATGGGGACAACCCTGTTATACTTTAAATGGACAAAACATATTCCTAATTCACGGATTCAAAGAATACTTTGCGATTTTATTTTTTAAAGGTGCCTTACTCAAAGATCCGAAAAAAATACTCATCCAACAAACTAAATTTGAGTTTTTAGAAAGAATCGAAAAACAAATACCTAATATTCTAAAAGGTAAGGGTTTAAACGACTAAAGTTAAACTTATTTTGCAAAAATCTTTTGCCTTTTCAAAGGATTTAGTAAGGAAAACCGACAAACAAGGATTATATATTAATTTAGGAGAAATCAGATGTCAGAAAAATCAAAAAAAATAGCTTATTGGTTCTTTACCCTTTGGTTGTCACTCGGGATGGTATCCACAGCGATTGTACAACTAATCAAACTTCCCGAAGAAGTGGAAAAAATCAATCAACTAGGTTACCCTACTTACTTTCTTACGCTTCTTGGGGTTTGGAAACTGCTAGGTGTAGTCGCAGTGCTTACACCAAATTTTGTTCTACTTAAAGAATGGGCTTACGCGGGATTTTTCTTTGCGATGTCTGGGGCAGCCATTTCGCATATTGTCTGTGGCCATGCTTTTGGAGAAATATTTCCTTCTTTACTACTTCTATCACTCACAGTGATCTCTTGGTATTTACGACCTGAAGGTAGAAAAATCAAAAGTTAACCTGTGATCCAAACCATTTCCATAAAACAATTTTGGATCAACTTTCAGTATAATGAAGTCGGTCCAAATATACAAATTCCTTTAGTTCTTTGCATATTTTTCAAGTTATCCTTCAATGGAAGGAGGATTTAGTTTATATTCCTGATACCAATGGTAACATCCATAAAATGCGATGAGTAAAAACACAATGTATTCCAATGTCACAAAGGGAATTTCCTTTAAGGAATAAATGGTGATACAAACTACATCCACAAACACCCATAAAAACCATGACTCCAACTTTCTTTGAGCCAGTAAAAAATTAGCAATGATACTTGCCACTGTAGTAAATGCATCCCAATACAAAAACTCAGGCGGTCTTGTAAATATGTTTGGTAACCAAATTGGTAATCTACTTGTGATTGCTCCCAAAATATAAGTTCCAAAAAAAATCACAAAAACAAGAACCAAGTTTTTTGATCTGCCTAAAGATTGGATTTTTATATAAGCACCCGTTCTTTTACGCCAAACGATCCAACCATACACACTAGATCCAAAAAAATAAATTTGTAAGAACATATCGGAATAAAGTTGGATTTGAAAAAATAGAAAGAAAAAACAAATAGATGTCAAAATCCCAAAAGGCCAAGTAAGGATATGATTTCTAGAAGCTAAGTAAACACAAAGAAGTCCCGTGCTTGTGCCGAGGAGTTCGACAAAACTAATCGGATTCCCGAAAAAAGTGAATACTACAAACTTTATGGAAAAATATAAGGATAAATCAAACATAGATAGACACTAAAAAAGAAGGCTTGTATTCATTGATTCCAAACATTCATTTGGATAAGCGAACTGAAATTGGCGATTAAATTCGAAAAAAATCTTCTTTAAAACCTTTTTCACCAAGCCATTTACTTTGCAAAAGATTATAACCTACGATTTCAAAATCCCGAGAAATCCATTTTCTATATTTTTTTTTGGACCTAGAAAATGCATAAGGATCCATGAAATTCATTTCTTCTTTCATAGCCAAATAATCCTCGTTAGTTGGTACTGTAAAATACAAATAATTACAATACTTTGCCATTTTTTCCAAAACACCGGGAATCATCGAATCTGGCAAATACTGAATCACTGAATTGCAAATCCCAAGTTCCACTGGTTCTTTTTCCAATTTGGGGAGTTTGAGTGTCTCTAGAGATTCGTGATAAATATGATACTTATCAGATTTTTTGACCCAGTCTTTTTTCTTTAGATCTTCGTAAGCTTCTTTGGATGCATCCACTGCATATACTTTTACGGGAGAAAATGTTTTTACCATCTCTCGCAGTAAAATGGCTTTTCCAAATCCAAAATCGGCCATTTTGTAAACAGGGATTTCCATTAATTGAAAGAGCGCTTTTAAATATTCCGCATGTTGTTTTGCATTATAAGAACCATCTACATCCAAACCATTGCCGTAGATATCCGACCAATACGAGTCATCAAACTTTTTGCCATTTTTACCGAAGCCAAAACTTTTTTTATTTAAGAATCCTTTCACTAAAATTGAACCCCAAGACTTTGTAATTCTTTGATCATTTCTTTAATGTATTTTGGTTCCAAAGTCAGTTGGGTTACTTCCTTTTCATAGGCCTTCGTCACCATTTGATTGTCTAGTTTAACTCGTTTTAGATATTTATCCAACGATTCCTTACTGATCTTTTTTTCAGAAAAATCAGCCATAAGTGGATGAGAAAAAAATCTCTGTTTGATAGAATCTTCTAATTCGCGTATTTTTGATTTGATGATACCAACAAATCGTTTGATGGAAGTATCGTGAAATGATACATTAGTTTGTTGGTTTGGTAATAGTTCATCTACCTGTAACTTAATTTCTAAAATTTCTGCAATATTCATTGTATCTCTTGCACTAGAAAGTTTGGTCATAAGTTTAGATTTACGTTCCCTTAATACAGGATCTTGTTCTTTGTCAGGATGGATGAGTTTAGCTAAATTTTTGAATAAGGTGTTGATGTCTGTGCTAAGCAATTGTTCTGCTTCTAATTGTTTTTTTTCTTTTTGGTTTTGCGTTTTTGTTTTTTTGCGGTGATTTGAATTGGAATCTCTTCCTCTAAAATATTCCGATCGGTATTCTTCATATTTTTCGCGAAACTCTCTATACTTTTCTTCGTGCGACTCTCTTTCCTCTTCTGAATCAAACCCAGTACGATTCATGTCATCCAAATCAATGTCAATGCCAAAGGTATTTTTTATCCTGGCTTCCATTTGATTTTTATACCGTAGCCTCTCCATCTTTTCAAATTTGGTTTCTAACTGATCACGCAGTGGCCCATAAAAATTTGTGTCATCCATCATGGAATCGTTACACATTTCCAAAAGGTAACGGCGAAGGAATTCTCTTTGCATTTTTCCAAAGGAAAGTTTTTCTTCTAGGAGAATGGAACACATAAGGGCAAATCGTTCCTTCTCTAACTTTTTCTGTTTTTCCAACTCCGGCAAAACATCATTCAAATAAGTTTCATTGACTAGTCGAAATAAAGGTTCAATTTCTTTTGAACGTTCTAAGGTTTCCTTATGTTTACGCAGAGCATCGTTAAACTCTTTCTGAGCCTTGGTTTGGTTGGACGAAACACCCGTCCAGATTAGGGTTTCCTCATGGGTGGCATTCGGTTTGGATTTTTGTTTTGGCATACAGGAGAAGGAAAAATCGCCAGATCAACTGGACCTGGCGACTGTTAGGTTTTGTTCTTTGGTTTTTACTTACGCTTTCATCAAATTCAAAGCAGCACCTGCTTTGAACCATTCGATTTGTTGCGCATTGTAAGTATGGTTCACAGAAATTTCATCCTTTTTCCCATCCTTATGATTAAGAACAAGTGTAAGCGGTTTTCCTTCGGCAAAACTTGTGAGTCCTACTATATCAATCACATCATCTTCTTGGATTTTATCGTAGTCTTCTTTGTTTGCAAAGGTAAGTGCTAACATCCCTTGTTTTTTCAAGTTAGTTTCGTGAATCCTAGCAAAGGATTTTACGAGAACGGCTCTAACACCTAAATGTCTTGGTTCCATTGCCGCATGTTCCCGTGAAGAACCTTCGCCGTAGTTTTCATCCCCAACCACAATAGATCCAATCCCTTGTGCTTTGTAAGCTCTTTGGGTTTGCGGAACCGGTTCGTAGTTTCCGTTCAGTTGGTTTTTTACTTCATTAGTTTTGCCATTAAAGATGTTAGTAGCACCAATGAGAAGGTTATTGGAAATATTATCCAAGTGACCACGAAACTTAAGCCAAGGACCCGCCATCGAAATATGGTCTGTTGTACATTTTCCTTTGGCTTTGATGAGTAGTTTTAGACCTTTGAGATCTGTGCCTTCCCACGCTTTGAATGGAGCAAGAAGTTGTAATCTTGTGGATGTTGGATCCACAATGACTTGCACTCCTGAACCATCTGCCGCCGGAGCCACAAAACCTGCATCCTCTACCGCAAAACCTTTGTTAGGAAGTTCTTCCCCGGTAGGTGGGTCCAATTTTACTTGTTCCCCTTTTTCGTTAGTTAAAGTGTCAGTGAGTGGATTAAAACCTAAGTCCCCAGCGATGGCAAGTGCCGTTGTGATTTCTGGGGAAGCCACAAAAGCATAAGTGTTTGGGTTTCCATCTTGGCGGGCTTGGAAGTTACGATTGAAGGAGTGAACAATGGTGTTCTTTTCCTTTTTTTCTGCACCCACGCGAGACCACATTCCAATACAAGGTCCACAAGCATTAGAGAAAACTTTCGCTCCAATTTTATGGAAGGAATCGATAAAACCATCTCTTTGGATGGTGTACCGAACTAGTTCTGATCCAGGAGTGATTGTAAATTCTGCTTTGGTTTTTAAACCTTTGGCAGCTACTTGTTTGGCAAGAGATGCGGCTCTCGAGATATCTTCATAAGAAGAGTTAGTGCAAGATCCGATAAGACCTACTTCTACTTTGAGTGGCCAACCATTTTTTGCCGCCTCTTCTTTCATTTTGGAAATAGGAGTGGCAAGGTCAGGCGTGAATGGACCGTTTACATAAGGTTCTAATGTATTAAGATCAATTTCAATCACTTGGTCAAAGTATTTGGAAGGATCGGCATACACTTCTGGGTCAGCAGTTAAGTGAGCTTTGTATTTGTTAGCAAGGTCTGCCACATCACTTCTGTTAGTGGATCTCAAGTAACGTTCCATTGATTCATCATAACCGAAAGTAGAAGTGGTTGCTCCAATTTCTGCTCCCATGTTACAGATTGTACCTTTACCCGTACAAGAGAGGGCTTCGGCACCTGGACCAAAGTATTCTACAATCGCACCAGTTCCCCCTTTCACAGTGAGGATACCTGCCACTTTTAAGATTACATCTTTTGCGGATGTCCAACCATTTAACTTTCCAGTAAGTTTGACACCGATTGCTTTTGGCCATTTGAGTTCCCAAGCAAGGCCGGCCATCACATCACAAGCGTCAGCTCCACCAACACCAATGGCAACCATTCCAAGTCCCCCAGCATTCACTGTATGAGAATCAGTTCCGATCATCATTCCACCTGGGAAGGCATAATTTTCTAATACTACTTGGTGGATAATACCTGCACCTGGTTTCCAAAAACCGATTCCATATTTATTAGAAACGGAGGATAAAAAATCATAAACTTCTTTGTTTTCTTTGACAGCAATTCCAAGATCCACACCGGATTCGTCTTTTGCCGTGATTAAGTGGTCACAGTGAACGGTGGAGGGAACCGCTACTTTTTTACGACCAGCTTGCATAAATTGGAGAAGCGCCATTTGCGCTGTTGCATCTTGCATTGCCACACGGTCTGGTGCAAAGTCAACGTAGTCGACACCGCGACCAAAACTCTTTGTTGGATTTCCATCCCAAAGGTGGTTGTATAAAATCTTTTCTGTAAGTGTGAGGGGTCGACCCACTACCTTCCTGGCTTGTGCGATGGCCGCTTCCATTTTGGAATAACGTGCCGCAATCATTTCTATATCAAATGCCATCTGAACCTCTTATACCTATCAGACCGCAGGAAAAAAGGGAATCAATCGAAAATTAAACTACGAGTGCTAAAATCAGTAAATTTGGCTCCATAGTGAGAACCAGTTTCTTTTTTAACCGTCAATACGGACATAAACTTCATCCGCTTTGAGGATAAGTCCAGATTGAATTTCGATAAGCCTCGTATTGACAAAAACTCCGTCTTGGTATGGAGTCACAATTCCTGTGATGATAACGTCCAGTTTCAAAACATC
Source organism: Leptospira montravelensis (assembly GCF_004770045.1). Classification (NCBI taxonomy): domain Bacteria; kingdom Pseudomonadati; phylum Spirochaetota; class Leptospiria; order Leptospirales; family Leptospiraceae; genus Leptospira; species Leptospira montravelensis. The sequence continues at coordinate 87,297 of NZ_RQFO01000011.1, read as the reverse complement.
GCCTATTTTGCGCAAGGTGGCGGTGTCGGTAGGAGAATCAAGACCTAGACCGGCTTCTTTTAAAACCTTTTGGTTGGCCAAACGGTCTAAGATTTGGAATCTGTCTTTTTTTACAAGTTCTGTGGTTAGTTTCTCTGCAAGGATTTCACCATAGGGGCTTTTTTTGCCTTCCTGGTCTAAAAAAGTTAAAACAACAAGTCTTTGTGGTTGGAAGTAAAACCCTTTCTCTGAAAGTGAAACTGCCAGTTGTTCCAAAGGGGGAACGGTTTTTTTCTGAGGTTTAGATTCCCTCTCCTCTCCCAAATAACAAGCGCTAACGCCAAGCAATATAAAAACAAAAAATAAAATTTTAAAATGCAAGTTCCATCCCAAGCGATGTAACATATTCATAAAACGATTTTCCATTAAACCCATTCCCATACATATAACCACCGGGAACCCCAATTAGCAAACCGTCTTTATAAAATTGGTTCTGAAAATTAAGAAAAAAAGTGGTTTTTAGTTTTCCTGGATGTTTCCCACGAAAAGAGGCAGAGAAAGTTTCTGGAGACCTACCATTTTGATCTTTAATTTGTAAAAGCGGATCATTAAAGACATTGAAAATCTGATTTCCAACGTAGAGTGAATAACTTTTAGACGAACCTAAAAAGAAGATAAGACCAAGAGAGGCATTGTCCTGAGCAGAACCAAATCCGAATTGGCCATGAGGAACAGTGCCGGGCCTGGGATTTATATAATTATATTTTACATTTAATTGGATTTTGTCACTACCGAAAAAAAAAGAAAACTTACCACCTTCTGCACCATAGGCGGTAACAGGATTTTCTGTTTTTACATTGTAAACGGCAGTTTGAACTTTCAAAAATTGCGATGGATTAAAACTTCCCTGAAATTCATACGATTGCCTAGGGTCATATAATGACCGTTTATTGGCCTCAATTTGTCGAAAAATAAGAGCTGCCGATGGATGCACTGGACCTACAAGAGAAGGTTGAGAAAGAGATGGTTCTCCACTTAACTTCGCATCCCAAACTAAAGTTGTCTGGGGAGAAAAATCAAATTCTAATTTTGAGCCCGTGTTTGCAAATGGATTCCACTGCGAAGGGGTTTGGCCTTCTTTTTTAGACCTGGATAAAGGATTTGTAGAAAGGAACTTTAGATTACTTTTATATTCGGAAGATCGGCTCTCCTCAACATTTGTTTCATATCCCAATCTTACTTGGCGTGAGGAAACATAGTCCGACTCACGTAAGTTAGACGCATCAGCTTCTCTGATACCAGAGTCTTTTAAGGGTGCAAAAAAAACAACCCCCAGAAGACCTAAGCCTGAGAATAAGGAAACAAATACCGAAGATTTCGGGGAGTACATAAAGAGACTATGAAACATATTTCCTAAATTCGGATGAATGTAAATCTATTTTTGGAAAAGGAACATTGAATCGCCATATGAATAAAAACGAAACCCGTTCTGTAGTGCATACTGATAAGCATCCAACACAAGTTGGGTATTGGCAAACGCACTGACTAAAAGCAATAAGCTGGATTTAGGTAAGTGAAAGTTTGTGATCAGGCCTTGTACGGATTGAATATTGTCTCCTGGCGACAAAAAGATGTCAGTTTGACTTGATCCCACCTTATATTTCTTTAATTGAGAATCAAATACAGTTTCTAAGACGCGAAGTGTAGTGGTTCCCACTGCAATGATCCTTCTACCTTCCTTTCTTGCACCGTTTAACTTTGATGCTGTGGACTCGGAAACAAAATACTTTTCCCTATGTAAGGTTTTTGATTCCCATTGTTCGGGAGTCAGAGGACGAAATGTCCCATAACCAATTTGCAATTCCACAGGGACAAATTCAGCACCCTTCTTATTTAGGTTCTCTTTTAATTCTTCTGTAAAATGTAATCCGGCGGTAGGTGCTGCAACAGATCCTGAACGGTTGGCAAAAATAGTCTGGTATCGGATTTTATCTTCTTCTGTCACATTACGTTTGAGATAGGGTGGAATTGGGATATTTCCAAAAATTCCAAAATCAGAATCAGAAATGGGAATTTCGGAAAATAAAATGGAAAGTTCTTCTTTTGGACCTTGATAAGAAAACTGGTAGTCATTAAAACCAACGGGAAATAGTTTCTCACCTAACTTTAATTTTGCCCTATTTTTTAAGATACATAACCAACTTTTTTCAGATGGATCCAACGATTCCAAAAAGATCGATTCATGGATGCGACCAGATTCCACTTGTAAATACACTCGGCGTGATGATACTTTTGTCTCATTATAAACAAAAACATCACCGGGGCGAACCAGTGATTGAATGTCTCGAAACAATGGTGCTTCCCAAAACTTTGATTGCCCTATGTTTACCACTAAAAGCCGAGACTGATCTCGATTTTCTAAGGGAAATTTGGCAATTTGTTCATCGGGTAGGTTAAAATCGAATTCCTGTAAAAAATCCATCTTTGTATAGCCTTGGGAAAACCTTGTCAATTAACCAGAAATATTGGGAATGGTAGGAGAACTATGTGGAATTTTTTAGAAACCCTAGAGAAACGTGGGAAATGGATACTCAGCATTCTGCTTGTGATTTTTCTTGTCCTATCCGTTTCTAGATCCAAACAAAAATCGGATTTTTTGGATTATTACCATGCCGCAGAGCGTTGGGCCACAGGTGAGAACCTATACCGGTTTGATGCCGCCTTTGAACTCCAGTCCAAAGTCAAAAAGATGGAAGACCTATTCTTACCTGAAAATTTTCACCTATTAACGGCGCTTCAAAACGAAACAGCAACCTATATTTATCCGCCACTATTTTCCTTTTTACTCATCCCTTTTACCTATCTCTCAGAACCAAATGCAGCTCTTATCTTTGAAATCGTAAGTTGGATTTCTTTATTAGCCATTCTTTATCTTATTTTCCAAAATAAAGAAATTACCAACCCAAAGTCTTCATTTCCTTATTTAATTCTACTCACCACAATCCTTTTCAACTTTCGTTTTTTAGAAAGCCATATCCAAAATAACCAAGTAGGATTACTGCTTATCTTACTCGTGTTAGTATCTCTTATCTCAAAATCGGATTGGCAAAGTGGAATGATCTTGGCCCTTGCGACAAGCATAAAGATTACCCCACTCGTTTTCCTTTTTGTATTTATATATGAAAAGCAATACAAACGAATCTTTTGGTTTCTACTGGGAATCTTTGTTTGGAATGCAACTCCACTTCTTTACAATTGGGACTATACCATTCAGATGACAAACGAATGGATTACTGAAATTTTAGGAAATGCTTTTAGTAACCCTCTACTTCGTTCTTGGAAAAATAACCAATCTCTAAGTTCGACCCTTGCTAAGTATTTTGTTCCAGGTGCGGATATGATGAACCAACCCACCTACAGTTTACCTTTTTTAGTTTTATCGCTTCCCATGTTAAAATTCATCCAACTTGTTTTTATTATACTGTTTGGGATTCCTCTTTTATTACTCTGGAGAAAGAAAAATAAAAAATGGGAAATCATTTCTCTATTGTTTTTAATTTCTGCTCTTTTTAGTGGAATTAGTTGGATTCATAGTTTTATCATTTGTTTGGTTCCTATATATTTTATCCTGAACCAAGTGCTTAGTTCCTCTAAGGACAAAAAGGAAATTTATATTCTTCTCTTAATTCTATCTTTACCGCTTCTTTCGCATAGAACCTTTGTAGGTTCAAAAATCGAAGCGGCATTATCTATGTTTTCTATTTTATTTTATTCCACCAGTCTCTTGTATTTTTATATTGTAAGGTTTACACTAAGTGAAACAGAAAATCGGAATTGATGTTAGGCCACTGGCCTACGGGATGACTGGGAATTCTCGGTATTTGGCCGAAGTACTCAAAGTCATTTTACCCAAATATTCAAAAAAAGAATTTTTTCTTTATACAAACAAACCGATTCATCCGATCTTTCAAGACCTACTCGGACCCAATACAAAAGTAGTTTTAGAATCCAAAAAAATTCCAGGCCCCATTTATTTGAATTTTGTTTTACCCAAACGTCTTAAACAAGATGGAATAGAAGTTTTTTGGGCCACCATACAGATGTTACCGATTCTAAAACTTCCTATACCAAGTTATGTGAATTATCATGACCTTAATTTTATTTCCGCACCGGAAACTATGGCTAAGTGGAACTTTTGGCAACACAAACTACTTTCACCTATCACCTTAAAAAATGCAGATAAAATTTTTTGTCTGTCAAAGAATACAAAAAGGGAAATCGCGACCTTTCGTCCAGATTGTGAAAAAAAATGTATATTAGTTTATCCTGGTGTTTCCAAACAGAAATTACCAAAATCAAAAGTTACTTTTCCAAAAGAATTTTTTCTAACAGTAGGTACTTTAGAACCAAGAAAAAACATCAATCGATTAGTAGATGCTTTTTTAGATTTTAAAACCAAATATCCAAAGGACAAAAACTCGCTTCTGATTATGGGACGAAAAGGTTGGGGAGAAGAAGGTGATTTTTTATACCAAAAATTAAAAGATCCAAAAATCCAAAACCTAGGAATTCAATTTATAGAAAATCCTGATGATGCAACTCTGGCAGAAGCATTTAAACAATGTAAGGCCTTTTTCTTCCCTTCCCTACATGAAGGTTTTGGTCTTCCACTGCTGGAAGCAATGTTAGAGGACAAACGTTGTGTTGCTTCCGATATTCCTGTTTTTAAAGAAATTCTCTCAGACAAATGTGATCTCTATGTTCCTGCCAAAGAAACAAAGGATTGGACTCGTAGTTTTGAACTGATGTCTGGCCCCAAAAAATCAAGGTCTCCCAAATTTCCCGCCAAACAATGGACATGGGAAGAAACAGCAAAAAAAATTGAAGAGGTAATTTTTCAGTGAAAATCATCAAGAAATGGATATCGAAATGGAAGGAATTCCGAAGCAAAAGAGAAATCGCTTACTTTGGGACATCATTATACGATGAGTTAACGATAAATCCGATTCCTTCTTTATTACTCATTCTATTTGCTGTTTTATTTTTTACATATAGTTTGCCTTATATTTACTATTTGGGTAAGTTTTTTTATTGGTTTGTAGGAGTTTTAGAAATTACTAAAGTTTTAAAAATTCCATTTTTAGATGAACTTAGATATTACCATTATCTATCCGCTTTTGTTTATTTCTATATTGCAATTTCTCTCTTAATCGATATGAGTCGCCTTTTGAATCGATGGAACATACGAACCGTCTTTGTAAAAAATGAAGTTTGGCAAATTCAGAAATTTGGATTCGGCAAAAAACTAATTAAGTTTAACTTAGAAACTGATGTTTTAGAATTAGGATACGAACATGGTGGACTTAGTGATTTTTTAGGATGGAACCGATTGGTTTGGGAAAAAAATGGAAAAACACTATTGAGAACTCCATATTTTTTTCCTTATCGAAAAAATAAATCCATCGTGAATCGGATATTAAAACGTTAGAGTGGAATAAAACTTTTGAAAAAGTTATTCATTCTCCTTTTACTTTTATTTCTATTTTTATTTCATCTTAGGTATCTATCCCGAGCCTTCGATTGGGATTCTTGTGTTTACGCTCTTAATATCCAAAAAGATAGGATAGAATCTGCTTTTTTTAATCCACATCATTTAGGATTTGAATCATCGGGACTTCTGTATTGGAAAATGCTTAGATCCATTTATCCAACTACGGATATCATGTTCTTTTTACGATTACGGATTCTTAGTTTTTCCTTATTTTTTCTTGGGCTTTTTATTTGGATTTATTACAAACTGTATAAAGATTTAGTTTTAGGAATCATATTAGCCCTAGTCATTCAAGTAAGCCAAGCTTTTTGGTTCTATAGTTTACACAATGACACACCACTCATTCATTCCTGTTTGATGGCTCTTTTATTTTTATTTACAGTTTACTTTTTAAAATCAGGGCTAAAAGCAAAACATTTAATCATTCTATGGGTGATTCAACTTTTTAGTATTTACTTTCATCAATCGAATGTGATTCATTTTGGAATGGTTCCAATGGCGGTATTTCTTTCACCTAACAGATCATTGGGGAAAAAACTTCGAACCATATTTGTCTATTTAACATGCCTTGGTGTTGCCACCATCCTCTCCTACTTATTTGTTGGATTCATTATCCTAAAACGAGGTCTTGGCCCCCTTGATGAAAAACATTTTTCATTTTGGATGTTCTTATATGCTGCCATCAACCGTTGGGGAACTAGTCTCGGCGAAGAAAAAAACTATGTATTGTATTTCTATCGAGGCATAGGAGATGCGTTTCTAGTATTCCAGAACGTCATTCCAAAATTTCGGGTGAACCTTTTTGACTTCCAAAACCCGAAACACCTACCCTACAATTTAAATCTTTTATTCTGGATTTTTAGTTTATGTTTGGGAATTTTGAATTTCCGTACTATGTGGGCACGTTATAAACAAGAACTATTGGTAATGATGTTTTGGATCCTACCTTCCATTGGATTTTATACATGGTGGGAAGGTTATTTTTTCGAATTTTGGGTTGGCACAACCATTGCACTATGGATCTTAAACTCCTATACTTTAAAATCATTATCGATCCCATTGTTGCCAAAATTTTCTAATGCTATACTCCACACAGTTTATTTGATCTTATTCCTATTTTATTTCAGTACCAATTTTACCTTTTCTACCCTTCCCAGATCCATTGGCCCAAAATTTGGCTACACAGAAGGAATTCAGGGACCTGTTGAAAAATTAGCCGAAGAATCAATTTACCGCTAGGATAAAAAAATGTTATTTAACTCGTTTGAATTTTTAGTCTTTTTCTTTATCACAATCATTGTTGGGAATCTTTTAAAAAATCGTTGGCAAAAACTTTTTTTTCTACTTACCAGTTATTACTTTTACATGGCTTGGCAACCATCGTCTATTTCTTGTACGGCGATGGCTTCCGATGGTTTCAAATTTTTTACAGATAGACTTTTTTGTGATTATAAGATCAATCCCTATGTTTTTATTTTAATTTTCTCAACGATTATTGATTACTTTGCCGCAAGACTGATTGAAAAAAAACAAGATGGGGATAGTGCCAGAGGATGGTTACTTGTATTATCTCTTGTTGTCAACATTGGAACACTTGGATTTTTCAAATATACAGACTTTCTATTAGGAGTCATTAACGACATCCATCTCTTAGGTGACTTCCAATTCGCAAAACAAAACATCATACTTCCTGTAGGAATTTCCTTTTATACATTCCAATCAATGAGTTATACCATCGATGTATACAATCGAAAAATTGAAGCCAGGAAATCCTTTCTTGATTTTGCACTGTATGTTGCTTTTTTCCCGCAATTGGTTGCGGGACCCATCGTACGTGCAGAAACTTTTTTTCGCGACTTAGATTTTCGTCTCGGTGTATATAAAGAGAATATTGATGCTGCCTTCGCATTAATCTTAATCGGATTCACTCGAAAAATCGTCTTCGCAGACAACCTAGCTCGTGTGGTAGACTCAACGTTTTCAAATTACCAAAACTTAAACTCAATCGAAATTTGGACAGGTGCTCTTGCCTTCGGATGGCAAATTTATTTTGACTTTGCAGGTTATACAGACATTGCCATAGGAGTTGCTAGACTCTTTGGATTCCAATTCAATCCAAACTTCAACTTCCCTATGTCCTGCAGAAATATCGCAGACCACTGGTCCCGGTGGCATATTTCTTTTTCCACATGGATTAGAGATTACATCTACATTCCGTTAGGTGGTTCAAGAGTGAGTGTTATCATGTACATTCGAAACATTATGATCACCTGGTTATTTGCTGGGTTATGGCATGGTGCAGCCTATCATTATGTAGGATGGGGAATCTGGCAAGGAACCATGTTACTTTCTCACAAATTCTATAGTGATACAACACTTGCAAAGTTTCTGAACGGGAAAGGTGGTCGAGTTTATGATTTATTTGCGCGAGTTTTTACCATGTTCTGTTTGGCATTTGGTTTTATCATGTTCCGAGCGGAAACAATGGAAAAAGCTATTCCTATGATGAAAGCTCTGCTTTTCTTAAATGATTCCGTAGCTCCAATAGCCAGGTGGAATAATTATAGATTTGGAATTTTGCTATTGATTTGTTTTACGGCGAGTTATGTTTTTTCGAAAAGACAAATTCCTACGCTTCTGACTGGAAATTGGCTAAAATACACAACCTTTGTTATTGTTAACGTATTGTTATTATTACTTTTTGGAGTAACTGAAAGTCAGAACTTTCTCTACTTTCAATTTTAATTATGAGCTTACATAAAGAAACCATCTCATTTCTGACTGATAAAAAATTAGTCACTGCAATCATCTTTTTACTAACAATGGAATGTTTACTACAATTTGGTTTGTACAAACCTTATTTAAAGAAAAATTCCTATGCATCTAATATCAATCGAGTTACTGAACATGTAGTTTCCAAACGAGATGTTTTGGATCCAGATATTTTGATAGTGGGAACATCGGTTGCCTTCGAAGGAATTAGCATACGCATGTTAAACGAAGAACTAATAAAATCAGGCTGGAAAACTCAGTCGATTGCAGTTCGAGGTTCAGAACTTGTAGTGCAACATCGGATTTTAGAAGAGTACTTAGACAAATTCCCTAACGTAAAAATCATACTCCATGTGATGGAACCGGGCATGCCCTGGGTCGATAGAAAGTATATAGTGGATCCGACACTTGCGATGTTATCGGAACTTGGAAACTTCAAGGCCATTCCCACTGTCCTTGACTTCGAATACAATCTAGAATTTTCGAACTATCTTTATCTGATTTTTAAATCTGTTGCTTATCGCAAAGATTTGTCTGATTTGGTGATTAACTTTAATGAAAGATTTAAAGCAATTGCAAGAAAAAACAAAAACCCAAATTTGAATCCTTGGGATTATGAAAACGATCATCCAGAGTCCATTGACGAATACCACTTAACAAGTGTAGAAGATTGTCTCAATCGATTGGCCTTACACCAGCCTTTAGAAATTCCCAAAGCATCCAATCCTGACCATAGGAGAATGTTGTTTGAAACTTGTGGAATTGCAAGTGTAGTTCCTCAAGATTCTAATGCCACAGAAGATACCGAAAGATACTTTAGAAGATTAAAAAAAATGTATCAATTCATAGGAGAACGCAAAATACACATTATCAATGTCTTTGCTCCTTATTCTGATGTAATTCGAAAAGTCAATAACGAAGGAAGAATGAAGGTTTGGCATGATGGATTATCAAATGCATTAACTCCATACCAACCACTTGATGAAATGGACCTTCAAGATTCCCTTGGAGATTCCAACGGAAAATACTGTTTTGATTTAATTCATTTAAATGAAGCAGGAATGTATGAATTCACAAAAATCCTCGCGAAAGATTTGGAGAAAAAACTTGGGAAACGATGATATCACTCTAAACCAAATGCAATCGGAAGTAAACGATTGGATTCAGAATATAGGAGTCAGATATTTTTCAGAGCTTACAAACCTAGCCATTCTCATGGAAGAAGTCGGCGAACTGTCGAGACTAATGGCAAGAAAGTATGGAGACCAATCTTTCAAATCAGGAGAAGCAGAAAACAACATACCAAACGAAATTGGTGATATTTTATTTGTACTTACTTGTTTAGCAAACCAAATGGGGATCTCTCTTCAAGATGCCATTAGAACGACGATTAAAAAAAATACAAAACGAGATATAGACCGACACAAAAACAATCCCAAACTTTAATATCTATACTTTATCATTGAACAAAAATTCCTGCTTCTCGCCGAATAGCGTTCCAATAGGCAGATAGGTGCGCAGGATGAGAATTCATATCAGATATACAATAATCAAACTTAGTACGAAAAATAGGATTGGTCTCTAATATATTCTCATACTTAGAATAATCTAAATACATTCCTTGAAAAAAACGTTTTTGTCCTTCAAAATCATAATCTTCTCGGAAAAACATATAGGCATGAGCCAAGTCGTGAAGCAAATGTTCAAACGCATCACGTTTTCCTTCAACTAAATTCCCTTCGAACGCATGAATCCAACTGATGGTTGAATATCGATAACCATTACTTTGTGATTCCAACATTTCTAAAGAACTAGGATTATAATCGATTAATCGAATATCCCATTCACCTATATTCCATTTCCAAAGTGCAAAACGTACAGTATCAGGCATCCCATAAAATCTAACTACTTCTAAAAATTCCTGAGACTGATTACGATTGGGAAGTGGTTTCCCCATTCTTAGGAAGGGATGTTTTTTTACACGTCTCTCTAAATACAATAAAACGATTTGGAAAGCCAACTGGCTGTCGGATATTTGACCTGTCTCCCAATCAATTTTCAGGGAAGTTAAAAAAGGCCGAAGAATCTCTGCTTCTGCCTTTAATTCTGATTCAGGGATACAAATTTTTTTAAATGAACCATAAATAAGGCCGTTATCGTGAGGCATAAAAAACTAGTTAGATAAACCGTAATACTCTGTTTCCAAATTGAATGCTCCTCCAATTTCTCCACCAAGAAAAAACAAAGTTCCATCAGAAAATTTCACACCACTATGTTTTGTAACACTGTACTTAGCCATTCCCATATCGAAAAAATTATTACTTTTCCCGTAATCTAGTTTTTCCATTACTCGGCTCGGTTCACTTGTATTGTATCTATACCCACCACCATAAAAAAGAATTCCACCATCTGGCAACTCTTGAGCAAAACTCCATTCTCTTCTAAACTTTGAATTAGCAACTGTTAGAATCTGATTTCGAGTAAGATCATATAACATGGTAGAATTGTTTAAGTTTGACAATTGTGCTCCGTAAATGAGCACATTCCCATCGGTTAGTTTCGTACATTTTAATGCACCTACTGGTACAGGCAATGTTGGTCCCCAAGAAAATGTCTGTGTATTAGGATCAAAAAATTCTGTAGTGTCTTTAGGTGCAAAAATTCCATCCGTTCCACCAATGATAAATACACGGCCATCATCAAGCAACACGGAACATGAAAATGATCTGGGAGTCATCATTCGATTCGATATTTCAGTAAATAGACCTGTCGTTGGATTATATATCTCTGCAGTGTTTAAAGTAATAAAACTATAAGGTGTCATAGGGTCAAAATCATATTCGCTAATTCCACCTAATACCATTACGCGTCCATCTTGAAGTTTTACTATATTGTGTAAATGCCTACGTCCATTCATATTCCCAGTTGGAGCGAAGGTTGTTGTTTCCGTATCAAAAATATAACTCGAAGTGACCGCATAAGGACTGGGGGCTTGAATTCCACCCGTAATCAAAAGATTCTTTCCATCTAACATCACTCCTCGTTCACCACGAGAAATGACTGGCAAACTTGGATTCGTAAGAACAAAACTGGACGAACCTTTTCTTAGTATTTCTGCGCTCGAAGCAAAACCATAAATGGCAATCACATCACCATTGGCATTTTGAAATGCTTCAAATTCGGACCGACCATGATTTAAATTAGGACCTTGCACTAAACCAATGAATTGTATCGTTAGTGAATTTGACACTTCATTACCAGCATTATCTTTTGAATTGTAAAAATGCATAGTAAGCGAACCAGGACTATTCGAAGAAAAATTATCTTCGAAGTAAACACGGTACGTAGTTTCATTCACTTTTTGAACTGATCGCAGAATTACTTTTGAAGCTAACGATCCACTTAAAATAGGAGGGCCAAAATTTGCAAGTGGCTCAGATGTCGTAAAATCCCAATAATGTGGTGAAAAAAAAGTATAATCAGTAATGGGAATGTAACCAACTAAAGATATGGTTGGAATTTGTGTATCAACAATAATCGGAAGTTTATCTTCAACAAGTGTCTCACCGGAATTAGAAACCACACCCAATAAATTCAGTTCATACTTCCCATCTGCGGTTAAAGGATCAAATTTTACAAGTAGACGATCTTTATCAATTTTTGCAAAACTTACATTTGAAAAAACAACATGGTTCGACTCTGCAAGATAGTTAGAATCAATATTGGCAAGATCGCGGTTACACTGTAGCAAAACCTGATCCACTGTTCCAAGTGATTTTTGATTTGATTGATTCACGCAATGGAAAGGCGCTGAATCAAAAAAAGCACTGAGGAATAAAACGCCACTTGCTTTTTGATCAAAAGGGTTCCCGTATTTCTCGGGGATCATACATCCAATGGTAAATAACAAGAAAGGAAAAACAAATTTATTCAAAACTGTATTCCTCTGTATTCCCAAGGATATCTCCAATTCTACCGCCAAGAATCATTCCACCACCAACAGAATTGTAACGAATGTCGCAACCATCCCAACGAGCATTTAGAGAACGACTCGTCATATAAAATCGGTTGTTTGATTCCGACCATGACTCGGTATCATGTATCGAATCAAATGTAGAGCCATTGACTGTTCGATATTCTAAACCACCGGCAACAATCAATTGATCCTTACCATAAGGAAAAATAAATGAAGAACCCCACTCTCTTCCAAAAAGTAAATTTTTATGATCACGAATGGTATCGGTTATCGGGTTATAAATTTGAGCCCGTAATACTGGTTGGGCATTATCAAACCGAGAATTCACTCCACCAAAAATGAGTATCTCTCCATTTTTCAACCTGTGGACAAAATGATTAAATCTTTTGTATAATTTGGCTGTAGACTTGGATAGAGTTTTTGTATTGATATCATATATTTCAATTGTTTCTAACGCATTCGGTGTGAAGTCATTTGTCAATGGTCCAAACACATCGGAACGTTCTCCCCCGAAGATAATGACTTTCCCAGCCTCATGGGATAGAATTTGAGTATGTTTACCTCGAGAATCACTAAGATTACCAATAGGTTCTACAGTCATTGTAGCTGGATTATTTGTGATATGAACTAGTTCCACTGATCCAACAGATTGAATTGGTTTATATGGACTCAATCCTCCAACAACGAGAACATCGCCATTGGGGAGCACTGTCATCTTATGAAACAATCGCGGATCGGCTAGTTGCGGTCCCTCAGTCCAAGTATTGGAGATAGGATCAAAAACTTCCGTGGAAGTTAAAGCATCATTGGAAGGACCAATTTTACCACCTAACCCTGCGGAAACAAAAATTCTTCCATCAAGGAGTTTAACTGCATCAAATTCTTGGCGTCGATACACCATATCCGGCCCTTGTACGAACTTTTTGGAAACGGAATCGTAGAATTCTGCATGACTTAATGTTCCATTCCCATTGATCATAACATCTTTTTTTGCCCTTCCCCCAAGAACTAAACGCCTACCATCGTCTAACTCAACACCAACGCAAGACCTTCTTGCCACATTTAAGTTTGGCCCACTTTTAAAAGCATAAACATTAATTGGCAACATCAATGTTCCCTGAGAATTGGATGCTTTGTCTTTAATGTCTGCGAAAGAAATAGTTAATATCCCACCATTTGAATTCGGATTTCCAGCAAATAACAAACGTATGTTGCGTTCCGAAGTAATGACGTCCGACACAACTAAAGTATTTTTCGCAGTACCTGAGAGGCCAACTTGAGACAGATTACCATCCCAGACAATATCTTCGTTTGCTACAATATCCAAAAATCCAGATTCCAATTCCGAAATATCGATTCCGTTTCCAGTACGGAGTTCCAGGATAGGAGGTTCTGAATCAATTTCGAATTCAAAACTCTCAGGATTCACTTGAAGAGATTCGTTTAGATAATAATCCTTTAAGTTAATACGAAATCTACCTGTAGTAACAGATGGTTTCATCCGGATCTCATACAAATATTTACTACGTGGAATTATTTTTGAAATTGGGCTGTCACTAATCCCAGATATTGGCAATTTTAATCCTTCTGTTTTTGTCGTAAAATCATGGTTAGTGGATACATACATGACTCCACCAGGTTGCACCCGATTGGTTGAAAATTCCATTGTAACCACTGGTTCCGAACCTAAAAGCAGAAGGCCTAAACTGGCAGGAGAATTTGGATCAAATAAATTTTTCCCTGTCCCTATTTTACAAGATACGAATAAAGCAATTAGGAAAAGAATCTTAGTCTTTGCCATACAACTCCACCCTTGTATCATCCAATGCAGAATCGCCGAATATTACAATCCCCTTTGTAGTTTGGATCGCTGAATGTTCCGAACGTGCATTCATCATTGTATCAACAATAAAGTTTTTTTTCTCTATATGGTCGTAAAGTTCTAAAATTCCTGATTTATAATAAGTATCTACACCACCAGTGTAAAGAACTTGCGAATTTGAAAACGGAGCAATTGAGCTACCATTTTTGATTCTACTTGTAAAACCATGAGTTTTTGTGATAGATCCTTCTTCGGTCCAGGATTCAATACTTCGAGAACCCACTCCACTTCCCGTAACACCTCCCAAAATCAATCGATCTCCACCAGATACAGATATACTTGTTACATTTGATCTGGAAGTAGGAAGTACGGCTGGTAAGGTGTTAAAACTTTTAGAATTAAGATCTAAACTATATATAAATTTTGAATAAAGTGCATATACCGCGAGCCGGTCCTTACCTCCAAAAAACAATACACGTTGTTTATTTTCATCATACGCTGCAAAATGAAACACTGTATTTACTGGGAAGTTTGCTGATGAATCTAATAAAGTGGAAGTTCCGTTTTGGATAGAAATATATTCATGATCGTTGGAGATTGCATTTTCATCACTCCCAACTCGAAATTGCCCACCAGAAATAAGTAAATCACCATTAGACAAACAAAGCATTGTATGACCAACTCTTCTCCTTTGCATTGGTATCGGAAGTTCGACCACAGTTTGATTGTTTCCATTAATTCTATATATTCGATCGTTGATCTGAGAATCTGCGGAAGGATCTACCCTTGTAGTTTTCCCGCCAGAAACATAAACATTCCCTTTTGGATCAGAACAAATTGCCATTCCCGTCAAACTTTTGCTTAACGAAGGAAGAACTGTTGAAGTCCCTAATTCAGGATTAAATATCTCTACTGTGGGGAGCGTGTTTCCAAAGATAGAAACACCTCCTACTAAGAGGATTCTGCCATCTAACAATGGAATTGTTGTTATTTGACCTTTTGCTTCGGATATGTTACCGATATAACGCGGATAAGGAAATTTGAATTCCAATACTTTCCCAGAAAAAGAGAAATTATCCATTGAGTCTGGTTTCTGAATGAATATTGAAATTGGGTCTCTCCATTCCGACCGAGAGGAAACTGAAAATAATACGCGAATTTTATTTTCAGATAATGGGAAAACATCCCGCAAAACCAAGTCATCCTTATAATTCTCGGAAATGCGGAAATGGTTCTTTGCAAAGTGAATTGCTACTGGACGGTTTAAATCCAAATCCAAAATTTCAGTTTTTACAAAAGAAGGATAATCAGTGGGATTGTATCGGGAATTAATCTCTACTTGGTCTTGTGAAACTAACGTAGACAAGACGGCAGCGGTACCTCCTGCAAAAGTAGTGGGATCAAATATATTTTGCGAAGTATTTTTTATATTACAGTGAACTAATAGTAATGCTAATAGTAAATTAAAACCGCATCGCATATCCTAACTTCCCAACCCTGTCGATTCCCATAACACCTTGGTTTTCCCAATCAAACTCGAGTAAAACTCCTGACTTTTCCTTAGGATTGGGTCCCAACAGATAAAAATCAAACACATTTGCCGACCACAAAACAAGAAGTACGGTGAGGGCTTGTGACAAGTGAGCTCGGGAAGACTCCATCTTCTGTCGATATGGTTCAATTAAGTAGTAATTTAATGTGACAGTTTCCGTTACTCGAGGGTTGGGAGGAATACCTAGGGCTGACTCGTAATTAGATTTATCTTGCATGTAAGTTTTATATTGAAGTCCTGCATAAAGAACTCCCAAGGTAAAGATAGACATATATACTTTACCTTTATCCTCTTGTCCGCGAGCATACTGTCCCCAACCAGGAAACAAAAACGATCGGAAGGCATAAGTAGGATTGTATGGATTAAACAGCGGGGCGTCCGTCAAAGAAGTCTCAGGATTGACCGCATAAGTTAAAACAGTATCCTCGGATTTCTCCGCATATTCTTTTGTGTATGGTTTTTGTAATTTTTGGTTGGTTTTACTCCATTCCTTCAATGAAGTAATGACATAATTTGATAATTCCGAATACGAAACTTCTCCGTTAAAGTTTGAATCCGCTCTACCTTCCAATCCATAAATAAGAAACTTGGTAAAGATTCCATAACCCGACTTTGGATCTTCAAAACTAGAGTATCCAACTTTTGTGGAATAAAAAACTGATACGATTTCCGAATCACGAAAGGCAGTTTCCACTAAAAATTTCCTGCCTTCTTCACCTTTCCCATCATCTGGATTACGACATGCATCAATAAAAAAGATAACTCGTTTTATCTTAAACTTCCTTGTCATTTCAAGAAGTTGTTCTACTGCAATTCCTGATTCGAATGGAGCTGATGGATTAGCGTCTTCTGGAAGTAAATAGACCCGGTCATTGTAATCAACAACCCCATGCCCTGAAAAATAAAACACCAATAAATCATCGGGGTTTGTTTCCTCTAACATGGCTTCAAAATTAGACAAAATATTATATTTTGTAGGAGTTGAATTTGCCGAACCTTCCTGAACCAACGTCTGGATACGATTATAAGAACCGTAACTGAACAAAATTTTAGTCATGCCTAAAGCATCGTTTTTAGCCGTTTTCAAATCGCCGAGTGTCAAATTTTTATATTCACTCACACCAACAATAAATCCGAATCGTTTGGGCCCAGGATCTGCCGCAATCATTGTTGGTGCAGTAATAAATAAGAATATTAGAATCTTTGACTTCATCAATATTAGCGGTGAACTGCCAAATCTTCGGCTTGTTTTTCCAAACTTAGAGTATTCTCACCTACTTTTCTAGCATTAATCACAACTTCTCTGTTGATTTCTTCCATTTTTTGCACAACTGTAATCATCTGATCTTTATCTCGATTTAAAACTTTTGATTCCATATCTAGTTGTTTTGAAATCGATTCAATTAAATCCAATGATTCAAGTACTTCATTATTTATGTTTTTTTGGGAACTGATTTTATTCGTTGCTGTTCGTATCACCCCACTCAACAGTTCATACTTAGATTGAAGTGTTTCTGTTTGTTTTAGAGAAACAGAAGCAAGTTCAGTCCCTTCCTGAATAAACCTATTTGAATTTGTAATGATTTTTTTAATTTTAGTAGCATTTTCATTCGAATTTTCTGCTAATTTTGCTACTTCTTGTGCGACTACTGCAAATCCTCGACCATGTTCTCCCGCTCTTGCGGCTTCAATAGAGGCATTGAGCGCCAGTAAGTTGGTTCTATCTGCAATTTCTGCCATGATATCATTTACTTCGCTCACTTCTTTTTGAGATTCATTGACAGATCTAAGCCTTTCCTCTAAATTTTTGACGGTTCCTGAAAGGACATTACTTCTTTCTTGGAAGTCACTCATATTCGAATTCAACTCTTCCACCACGACCCCAATTTCCGAAATACTTTGTTTGAGAGTATCCGACTTGTGATTTAACAATGTAATTTGGTTGTGTTGTTTTCCAATATTGTCCACCGAGGATTGAATACTCTCGGAAAAGGAAGAAACGAAATCTGTCAACTCATGAATGGACTTATCTTGAGATTCTATTTGAAAATTAAAATCTGTAGCTATTTCACGAATTGATTTTAAAGTTTTAAATAATTCAGAACCAATTTTTACCAAATCACGGTTTAAGTTGTCTGCTGTCGTTCTTTCCGTTTCTGCTATTTTTTGTCTTTCTTCTGATTCGTTTTTAATTTCGTTTAATAAATTGAGAACGGCAGAGGTTAAATATCCAAAACAAATCAAAAAGAGGATTTTAAAAACTTCATTCGAGATAGCAACGGTTCCTTTTTGACTTTGAAGATCTTCTGCTTCTTTAAATTCAACCCCTTGCCCAAAACCAATCACAAGAATAAGAATCAAACAAAATGCAGAATAATATGTACTCATCAGAAGTGTTCGTTTAGAAAATAAAAATGCAGAATATACTACATAAAAGTAGTATAACGCATATAAGGTTGGTGACTTAATTAAATCCGCAGCAACCGTACTTCCTCCCATAAGCCCAGAGGCAGTGACTGCAAATAAAACAGAGATGTCCAAAATTATGAGTAACTTAGGGAAAAAAGCATTTAACCTTTCCTTTTTAAAAAGATAAGCCTGCAGCCCTCCATATAAAAACATACAAGTAATTCCGACCAAATAACTCATGGTTTGCAATGTAGTAGATGTTTTAAATGATCCAAGAGTAGCGATGATATAGAATCCAGCCAAAAGAAACCTGACTCGATTCACATACACAGGTCCTAATTCTACCCAGGTCTTTTTTGTTTTTATAGATTCTAAACTAGTTCTCGACATAGGATGATGATTGGGAAGGGAAAGTGAAAGGGAAGTGATTTTCTTTTTTTGCTTTCTGAAAACAAAACTCTGTTGACTAAATATAGTTTAATATTAAACTATTCAATATGGAAGCATTAAATACCGATCACAATTCCGTACATAAAAAACTCCATCCTGCATCGGAGCGTGGACACGTTAATTTCGGATGGTTGGATAGCCATCACTCCTTTAGCTTTGGCCATTGGTACCATCCTGAAAAAACAAACTTTGGCGCACTTCGCGTACTGAACGATGACATAGTCGAACCAAGTATGGGTTTTGGTACTCACCCACACCAAAATATGGAAATCGTTTCTATTCCCTTATTTGGTGAGCTTGCTCACAAAGATAGTACAGGTACGAATGGTATCATTCGCACTGGGGACGTACAAATTATGTCTGCGGGTTCCGGCATCCTTCACTCGGAGTTCAACCATAGTAACGAGAAAAAAGTCAATTTTTTGCAAATATGGATTCTTCCCAAAGTAGCTGGAATCGAACCACGTTATGCCCAAAAAACCTTCTCGGAAGCGGGTCGAATCAACAAATTCCAAACCGTTGTTTCCCCCGTTGATGAGGATGCCGTTTGGATCAACCAAGACGCATATTTTTCTTTGGCTACTTTAGATCCCGGGAAGGAACTTTCTTATGCCGTCCATTCTCCTGGCCAAGGTATCTTTGCGTTTGTGATTAGTGGTAAACTAAAAGTCGAAGATACACTCTTGGAACGTAGAGATGCAGTTGGATACTGGGGAAACGATACATACAAATTCCAAGCTGAAGTAAAATCGGAACTTCTCGTCATTGAAGTTCCGATGAAGTAAGAAACACTCGGATCAAAGGAACCTGCGAAAGTGGGTTCCTTTTTCTTAGGGATTTACCGATTCATTTTAACAATCCACACTATTTTTTGTATCTCTCGATTTTATACGAATTTTTTTTCGTGAATATTTTTTCCTATTAGTCTAATTTGGCAAAAGTAGGACTTTTTCAAAAAAGGAAAAATCGAAGGAGAATCAAAATGAAAAGTTACCAGTGGATTTTGTGTTTTGTTTTTTGGACACTTTCTTCCAATCTCTTTGCAGAAAGTGCAACCGGTGTTCCGGCAGATGTTGCCTTACAAAGGTTAATCGATGGGAACAACCGATTCACCGAAGGAAAAGCAAAACGCCCCAACCAGTCCCCAGAAAGAATTCGAGAAGTTTCTAAAAAACAATTTCCGTTTGCGACCATCATTGGATGTTCCGATTCCAGAGTGCCAAACGAAATTGTATTCGATCAAGGACTCGGTGATTTATTCATCATAAGAACAGCAGGCCAAGTCTCCACTTATGCATCTTGGGGATCTATCGAATTTTCTGTGGCTGTCCTCGGTGTGAACTTAGTGGTAGTTTTAGGTCATTCCAAGTGTGGTGCTGTAGACGCGGCTTGCAAATCAAATGAAGTACCAGGCCATATCATCACTCTGACAAATGCAATCAAACCTGCTGCAGAAAAAACAAAACACTTAGAAGGTGATTGGTTACAAAATGCAGTAAAAGCAAACGTTGCCTTACAAGTTACCTCTCTTAGAAAACTTGATCCGATTCTTTCCAAACAATACAACAGTGGAAAACTCTTAATTGTTGGAGCTGTTTATGATTTGGAAACAGGAAAAGTAAGTTTTTTAGATGAAGATTATATTCTTTCTATCACAAAATAGGTACTCCAATGGAAATACTCAATTCTCTAATTGCCAATCTCCAAACACCGATGTTCCTCGCCTTTTTATTAGGAATCTTCGCCACACTTGTGAAAAGCGATCTAAAATTTCCCGATGGGATGTATACGGGAATCACAATTTACTTACTCTTTGCCATTGGACTAAAAGGAGGGGTCAAACTAAACAGCACAACTATTGAGGAATTTTTCAAACCTGCCATAGCTGCTTTAACTCTTTGTATATCAATTCCAATCATAGCATATTACATACTCACCAAATTGGGTGGGTATGATAAAGAAAATGCAGCTGCGTTATCAGCACATTATGGCTCGGTGTCAGCAGTAACTTTTAGTGAAGCACTTGCATTTTTGGAATCGTTACATATTCCTTATGAAGGTTATATGCCAAGTATGTTAGCCATTATGGAAATACCGGCAATTATAGTGGCACTCTTTATACTCAAAATCAATTCCTCAAAAGAAAAAGAAAGTATGTCCTGGAAAAAAGTGGCACACGAACTATTTACAGGGAAAGGCACCTTACTTTTGATTGGTGGCCTAATCATCGGTATGATTTCAGGTAAAAAAGGGCACGAACAATTTGCCCCTTTATTTGAAGTTCCTTTCAGAGGGATGTTGATTCTATTCTTACTGGAAGTTGGTATTGTCACAGGTCGTAGAATTACTGACTTAAAAAAAGCCGGAGTATTCCTAATTGCCTTTGGGATTCTTTTCCCCATTTGTAACGGGATGGTCGGTTTAATTTTAGGTAAAACGGTAGGCCTTTCGATGGGTGGAGCCACCATCCTGGCAACGCTTAGCGCTAGTGCCTCATACATTGCCGCACCTGCCGCCATTCGGATCGCTATTCCTGAAGCAAGTCCTGCCGTATACCTAACGTCTTCTCTTGCGATCACCTTCCCTTTCAATTTATCAATTGGATTACCACTCTATCTTGCGGTCTCCAAGTATCTTTACGGAGTTTAATATGAAATTAGAAAAAGCAAAATTGATTACGATTATCGCAGATGAAGCAATTCAAGATAGACTAGTTATGGACCTAAAATCTGTAGCAGTTAAAGGTTATACTATAAGCGATGCAATCGGCGAAGGTATTAATCAGAAACACCTAACGTCTTGGGAAGGAAAAAATATTCGATTGGAATCTTTGGTTTCGGAAACAAAAGCAAAAAAAATTTTTGAAATTATTGCAGAGAAATACATCGATAAATACCCGATGGTGATTTTTATGAATGATGTTGAAGTTATCCGTAAAGATAGATTCAATTAAATTGGTCACTAGCTTTTAAAATGTATGACCAATGTCTAAGTAAAACAATTGGTCTTCTCTGGAATAAGCGTAGTCAAATAGGATTACGGTTGCTTGGTCCCAAATCAGCCGTAATCCCAATCCACGTGCATGTTTGTAGCCTACTGCATTCACATCTCGAAGTTTGTCCCAAACACGGCCCACATCATAAAATGGGACAATACTCAATTGAAAAAATTGGTCCCAAAACGAAAAACTTCCTACCCGATATCGTAATTCTATATTATAAAATCCAATCACTGGTCCAAAAAAACGTTCTTGTCTATACCCACGGAGTGTGTTTTGCCCACCCAGTGCACCAAACGGGCCATCAATGGAAAAAAGATAACGATATTCAAAAAATGGAACCTCTCCTTCAATTTTTGTAAGTGCCGCACGTTGCGCGATGACAAACTCTTCAAAAAGTTTCGGGAAGGGTTGGTAAAAATTCTTCACTTGTGCGAAATGTCTTAAATAATTAAAATCAGATCCAATGGTTCTTTCTGCTTTATTGATATTGTATTCAATGAGCCAACCACGATCGGGATCGGGCTCATAATCTCTTGTATCATAAGCAATCCCAGCACGAACATAGTTTAAATTTCCACCTTGTAAACCTATGATTTTTCCAGCACTTGCATCCTCAGTGAGTTTCGAACTATCTTCAATGGCAGGAACTTTCACATTGGTTAATGGTTCCCGCGCTTCAGTGGAAGTTCCGTCATACCGCCTAACAGAATTTTTCGAAAACTCCACCCCTCCCCATACCCTGAAAACTTGAAATATCGTTTTGTCTGCTGCAAATTGTCCATAGGTAGTTTCAAATTGGTAATCATGATAATGTTGGTTTGAGGTAAACTCTTTCCCCGGCCCACGGTTACGTGCATAAGAATTTGCATTTTCAAAATCAGAATAGGTAGCGTTTCGAGTGATCCGACTGCCATCGGCGTTACGATCTTTGAAATACAGAGGCTGTAAACTTTCAGTTCCCACACCAAAATACTGATTATAAAAACTGGCATCATGTCCGACGTATGCCCTAAGTCGGTAGGCTGTATCGGCAAAATACGGCGCATCCCAAGCAAGATAATTATTTTGTGTCCCTCTGTTTGTTCGGTATACACCTACATTGAACAAATGTTCGTAAGGAGTATACTTAAAGGAAGAATCAGATTTGGTTCCGTTATAAAAGATATTGGCAAGGATTCCGAGGCCTGATCCATTTACGGCATCATTTCCAAACAAAGGAAGACCCGTCGCATACCAACCTTCTTTTTTATTGGTTAGTTCTTTCTCGTCTAATTTCTTAAACTCACCTAACCATTCGGGAACATCGGATTTTCTTTCTTCTGCAAGTAAGGTACCGGAAATCCATGTTGATATTACTACCAACACAGAAATCAGATTCCGGAAAACCATTGGAGTTAGGTTATTTAACTTCGCGGACTTGGATGGTTTCGACTCTGTCTTCCCCTGCAATGATATCGGAAAGGATGACCACCTTTTCTCCCATTTGCAGGTATCCATTATTCACAAGAGTTTGGATGGCAAGTTTAATGGTTTTTTCTGGATCAGAAGAAAAATCGACTCGATAAGGAATTACACCTCTTGTCAGCCAAAGTTTTCGCCTAACAGAGGTCATATTTGTAAATGCATGTACAATTGGATATTTCGGATGAAATGACGCTAAATTGTTTGCTGTGATGCCGCGTCGAGTGATGGCAATTATGGCATGGGCTTGCATGGAATCAGCTAAATTTGCTGCAGAACGCGCCATCTCTTCTTTTTGGTCTTTAGGTTTTCTTTGGGCCGCAAGACCGAGGTTAATCGAAAGCTCCATACGGCGTGCAATTTTATCTAACATCTCCACGCAACGCACAGGGAATTTTCCCATTGCAGTTTCACCTGACAACATAATTGCATCAGCCTCTTCATACACAGCATTGGCAACGTCAGTGACTTCTGCCCTTGTAGGAGAAGGATTCTGAATCATCGACTCTAATAAGTGAGTAGCAACGATGACACGTTTCCCTTCTTCTTGGCAACGTTTGATGATCCGTCTTTGAACAATCGGGAGTTCTTCGATTTCAATTTCCACACCCAAATCCCCACGGGCCACCATAATCCCATCAGATTCGCGGATAATGGCATCAAGGTTTTTTAAACCTTCTTGGTCTTCAATTTTTGCAATGATTTGTGCATGGTGATTTTTTTCATCTATGATCCCACGTAATTGTATTACGTCTTC
Organism: Leptospira montravelensis; assembly: GCF_004770045.1. Taxonomy (NCBI): domain Bacteria; kingdom Pseudomonadati; phylum Spirochaetota; class Leptospiria; order Leptospirales; family Leptospiraceae; genus Leptospira; species Leptospira montravelensis. The sequence continues at coordinate 63,567 of NZ_RQFO01000011.1, read as the reverse complement.
CTGGGAACGAACAAATGACAAAGCCACAAAATCAATATCTTCTTCTAATCCAAATATAATGTCTTTTAAATCTTTTGGAGTTATAGAAGGCAAATTAACACGAATTCCAGGTAGATTGATATGTTTTCTTGACCCTAGCTTTCCACCATCTAACACGGTACAAACGAGTTCATTTTCTCGAATCTCTTGTACAGCAAGATTGATGAGACCGTTGTCAACAGTGACTTTATCACCTACTTTTAAATCTTTTACAATATCACGATAATTTACAAAAACACTTTGTGCCTCTGCTTCCATTCCAGGAATGATATGAAAAGTAAATGTCTCACCCACTTTTAAGTGAAGGTCATTTTGAACATCTCCCGTTCGAATTTCTGGTCCTTGTGTATCAAGCAGGATGGAAATTGGATGTTTATGTAATTCATCTTTGTTTAAAGACTTAATAATTCGAATGATCTTTCTATGAAATTCATGGTCGCCATGACTCATATTGATTCTTGCGATATTCATTCCTGCCAAAGCTAAACTTCGGATCATTTCTTTGGAGGCAGTCGCAGGACCAATGGTGCAAACGATTTTTGTTTTTCGAGCTCTTAGTTGTTCAATAGCAGGCATAATTTTAAGGTTTTAACCGAGGTAAGATTCTATTAAGAAAGTCTAATTGCGATTCCGCAATGTCAAATTTCTCTTGGTTTGGAAATTTTTCGCTTCGTTGGCGTTCACTTTCAGCCGTCACTTTTTCTAAAAGTTTTTTACCATATTTCTTCAGATAACCCGTAGAAACAAGAATCGGCCAAGGGAACTTTTCTCTTTGGTTTCGAATCGGAAAACTGTAGATTTCCTTTCCACCAAATTTCTTTAAGAAAAAGATCAAATTTTCTTCAGTAAACTTTCCGTTTAATTTCGAAAGCACATACTCACGGTCTGGATATACACCAAACTCCCATGCTTCATCTAAAATACGAATGATTGCCTCAATGGACTCTTTCCATTTTTTTTCTTCTTCAGGGCTACCTTGTTTGACAGGCTCAGTAGATTCTTCTTCTCCACCATTAAATCCTGAAGTGGAATTAGCTGCTTGTTGCGATTGTTTGGATTTTTTTTCGGCATCTTTTTCCGCTTCTTCGCGATCTTTCAGACGGGCCTTTACCAATCGCTCTTTTTCTTGTGATATTTTTTTAGCTTTTTGACTCGCCAAATCTCTGTTCAGCTGTTGTTGCAATCTTGCTTTGATAGGAGGGATTTCAAACTTATGGACAATCATACTCCCCATAATCATCCGCCAAATTCTTGTAAAAAAAGGAAGAAACTGGAAAAGACTTTGGGCCTCAATTTCTTCTAACAATCGTTTCGGACTTTCATCATTCAGGTGAAGAGTCACATTCATTTGATTTAATACCCTGATTTCTAAATCAGAATGTTTAATTTGAAATGTCCTTTTTGCGGACTCGATTGCTTGAGGAATACAAGATTTATGAAGTATAAATTCATTATAAATTCTATTATCTGCATACTCAGTATATAAAAGTTCTGGTTGAGAAAGTAAAGTAGCACGAAACTCATCTGTTAATGGTTCCCCACTCACACGAAGTAAGTTAACCTCAACGATTCTACCTGCTTCAGCAAGAAAAGCCATTAAATCGTCAACCTGCTGTTTTCGTTTTTGTTTTTCTTCTCTTTCTTTATCTTTTTCTATGATTTCGTTTAAAACCAAACATTCTTCTATCAGAGTTTTTTGATCCCCATAAGAATCATTCATATATCCTTTAATTTCTATTAAAAGATTACGTGGACTATTCCATGAGTCTTCTGTCACCTCGCCCATAACCCCAAGATTTTTTAAGGCAGGGTAAATCGTATTTTTTGTATAATCAATATAACCATCATAACGGTCTGCAATTTCAGAAGGTTTATTATAAAGAAATACACTTTTGTTTGCTGGCCGAGAAGCGGAATCGTTACGAAAGAAAAACAGGATCTTGTCATCTACCAATTGTTTTAAAATTGGCTTGAGATGAATGACAATCGTTGCATCTTTTTGGGCCTTTGTTTTGTCATAAGGGCATTGAAACAAATTTCCAATTTCGGTAGAGGCATAAGTATCAAATAACCTGTTAGAATCCACGGCCGCTTTGATAACTTTACGCATCTTTTCTTTACCGGGATACTTTCTTTTTTCATTAAACCAACCTTTGATGGCTGCTGTAGAAAGTTCATTCAGGCCGAGCGCATAACGGAAGGCAGTCCCTCCATCAGAAGTTGTAGGCCTTGCAAATACGGTATTGTGTTTGATAAAGGTCTTCGGATTTTCCGGATCCCCAGGTTCATTGGGATGAAACTCTAGGACGTTCATCTTTCTGATGATGGCCGGATTTTGTTTGTAACTAAGATCGATCACATAACTTTCAGTACGGTCACGATCTATGGAACTATCACGTTCAATTTGTTCTACATTGGGAAGGACTCTGTTTTGTAGAAACTTGTCAGTCCACTCAAAGATCACTAGTAAAACTTTATAGATCCCTTTGTATGAGAAATCTCCCCGTGAATCCATAGCCTGCACCTTTTGGAGACAGGCTGTGTAATCCATAACTTTTAATTCAGGGAGGTTTGGATCTAACATGGTATCTGTGATTGTCCTTAGTTAAAAAATCCTTTTTTATACAATAACTCTGCATTCAAAATGGCAGCTCCTGCAGCACCTCGAATCGTGTTATGCGAAAGCACCACCCATTTCCAATCCAAAATTGGATCTTCCCTTAGCCTTCCGACAACTGTTGTCATTCCTCTACCAGTCTCTAAATCAAGACGGGGTTGAGGCCTATCGTTTTCTTCGCGGTAAAGAATAGCCGGATTTGGTGCAAACGGCAATCCCAATTTCTGAGGTTCTCCTTGAAAATCGGCCCAAACTTTTAGAATATCTTCTTTTTTTGGCTTTTTATCAAAAGAAACAGAGACACAAACAGTATGTCCGTCAAAAACCGGAACACGATTGCAATGGGCAGAAATTTTAAAATCAGCTGATTTGATGACTCCCCCTTCCACAGTTCCCAAACATTTTTGTGGTTCTACTTCGGCTTTGTCTTCTTCTCCACCAATGAAAGGGACAACATTTCCAAGAATGTCCATTGTCGGAACTCCTGGATATCCTGCACCTGAAATGGCCTGCATAGAAAATAACATAACAGATTTTAATCCAAAAGCATCCATCAAAGGTTTGAGAGAAATTGTAACTCCCATAATGGTACAATTGGAATTGGTAATAATTTTACCTTTGGTTTTTTGAAATTTCAAAACATCCAAATGGTGGGCGTTGACTTCTGCAGAAAGAATCGGCACGTTCGGATCCATTCTATGATTTTTAGAATTGGAAAGAACCATCACACCGGCTTCTGCATAAGCAGTTTCCACTTCTCCTGCAATCGATGCATCCAGACCACTAAACACGAGTTGTACGCCCTTAGTCACTTCCGGATTTGGTAAAGAAATAATAATGTCTTTTGCATATGCCGGGATATCAGATGAAATCTTCCAACGAGATTTCATTACCTCACCGTACGTTTGGCCGGCACTTTTTTCCGAAGCTGCCAAATGAGTCACCGTGAAATAAGGGTGATTCTCCAAAAGTTGAATGAATCTTTGACCGACGGAACCTGTTGCTCCCAGGACTCCAACTTTGATTTTTTCCATAAAATTCCTTATCTAATGTAAGGATTGAAAAACATCCTATTTCGGAAAGAGATTTCCAATTCTTTTAGCATAAATCGGATTCATTTGTTCCATTCCGACATAAGTAAAATGATGGAAGTCAGAGAACCCTTGCATGGGCAAACTTCGGTGTATGTCCCAATAATGGACCGACCCTCCTTCCAAGGATTGTAAATAGGCAAGATGGTCTTTATACCACTGGGAATCTTCATACCACTCCAGTGAAATGGGATTTTCTGGATTATTAATGAGTAAAAAAGGTAGGTTTCTTTCACGGAAATGGTCTGCAATTTTTTTCAAGTAGCGAAAGTGAAAATACGGTCGAAATGATTCTTCACGGATTTTCTCTTTTGCCAATTTTAAGGCGACAAGGTAGCCAATCCCGGGCCGTTTTTCCAATCCTTCCAACAATCGGTAATAGAAGTACTTTCTGTATTCTTTGTCTTTCATACCGATGTAACGAAAATCCTCCGTTCTTGGTTCCCTTTCGTATTGGATTCCCGACTTAGCATTTTCCAACCCAAAGGTCTGTTCGAGCCGAACCCCCATCGGATCAAAATGATAATCCAAATACGCACCCATAGCCTCATTGGCAAACCACACACGTTCGAGTTTTGCCGTGATCAATTTTCGTTTATCGAAAAATTTTGGGTCCAGGGAAATACGAACCCATCCTGCTTTAGCAAGAAGGATCTCTTGGGTAGTGATCCCATTGGAAACTTTCATTCGGCAGGGTTTTCCCGCCAAAAGAAAAGGAGTCACTTCCACCCAAAATCCTTTGTTTTTGATCTTCTCAGTCGGATAAAAACTAAATTCTTGCCCGGTCCAACCTAGACCGCTGATACCTTCCGGAATTTGAACACCTGCATACGCATGATAACTGGTATTTCGCCCAAAACGGTGTTGGATTAAATTTTGCAAATTTTGCAGATAAATATCTTTATAACGATAAAACGAAAACCCAGAGGAAATCACATAACGAGACCAAGTATCCCAGTCCATAGAGGGGCCAACTTCCTTTAGTGTTTCCCAAGGAAATACCCAAAGCGATTGAGGAGCTTCTCCAAAGGTAAGCGCATCCTTAATCACTTCCGATTCGTCCACTGAATCGTTTTTCCCCTCGGGAAAGATAACATAGGTTCGGTGAAGTCTATAGTCTATAAAATTAACCGGATAAACCACAAGGTCAGGTTTTAAAGGATTTAACCAATTAAGTAATAAATATACATATAGCGGACTATTCCCTGCGTAAGCTAAATAAAATACATCCAGATCTAAATCAAAATCCTTCCGCAATGTCTCTTTTAATTTGGTTGCATCAATGGAATAATAAGCAACAGAACTTCCGACAACGATGATTCTCTTTTTGGTTTTCGGCAAGTGTCTGATTCTTTCATATTCATACAAAAAATTGAAAAAATGGTTTGTGTTCCAAGGAGATTCATTTGGCAAAAAAAATTGCAATTTTTTAAAAACCAAAAAATCAAAGGTTACCAAAGAAATTAAAAAAAGGCATATAAATAAGAACCTCTGTTTCATATACCCACCTAAAATACAAAATACACAAACGGCTTACTATCGGCAGAAAACAAAATTATCAAAACGAGAGAAATTGCAGCCAAAACACCAAAAATAGCCACTTTTCCTAAGGAATTTTCCCATTTTCGAAAACCATCTAACAATTGCTTGTTGTCTTTAAAATAAAAACTAGCCCAAATATGGCCTAACAAAATTACAAAACCGCAGTAAAGAAAATTCATTTCAAAAGTATACGGAAGTGAAAAACCCTCTTTTTTGATAAAAAGTCCCTGTAGGTAGCACAGGGAGGAAGTAATATCCGTGCTTCGAAAAAAAATCCAAAGAAAACTTACAAAAAGAAAAGTTCCCAAGATTCGAACGGGCCGCAAATAGGAGGGAAGTCTATATGGGAACTGAATTGTTACCCATCTTTCCAAAATGAGTAATATCCCATGACAGCCCCCCCAGATGACAAAATTCCAGGAAGCACCGTGCCAAAGGCCACCAATGGCCATCACTAAAAATAAATTCCTGTATGTAAAAACCCTGCCAATACGATTTCCCCCAAGCGAAATATAAATGTATTTTTTCAGCCACTGGGAAAGGGAAATATGCCAGCGAGTCCAAAATTCGGAAAATCCTGCCGAAAGGTAGGGCATCCTAAAATTCTCTGGCAACCGAAACCCAAAGAGAAGTGCCGCGCCTTGGGCAATATCGGTGTATCCTGAAAAATCACAATAGATTTGTAAGGAGTAAGAAAACATCCCAATCCAAAGTCCCTTGGTTGCCATGTCCGCTGGTCGAACAAAAACAAAATCAGAAGTTTCGGCCAAATGGTCTGCCAAAACCATTTTTTTAAAAAGGCCTAACAAAATCAGAAAGGTTGCAAAGAAAATAGGGATCCTAAGGAAGGGAAGCGGTCTGCGAATTTGGGGCAAAAAGGACTTTGCCGTTACGATGGGACCTGCTACCAGCTGGGGGAAAAAACAAAGAAACAACAAATAGGAGAAAAAATTGCTCTCTGGCTCTAGTTCTTTCTGGTATACGTCCACAACGTAGGATATAGACTGAAAGGTGTAAAAGGAAATCCCTACCGGAAGCAACCATTGGTTCCAAAAATCGGGAGAAGCAGGGACTAAGCCAAAAATATTTGCCCAATTTTCAGCAATAAAATGACCATATTTAAAGAAAAACAAGATCCCTAGGCTATTTGCTAAAGAAACAAACAAAAGAAATCGGCGTATCCCCAAGGACCGTACACCCCAAAGACATCTAGAAACAGTGAAATCGAAAACCGCCACCCAAAAAAGAAGGAGAAAATAGACTGGGTGCCAAAAACAGTAAAAAATACAGCTAATTATAATCAAATAAATGACAGCAAATAACCTACTAAAGTTCCGATTATTAGCACTTAGTTGCCCATTTTTAATCATTAAAAAGCGTAAAGCCCACCAAACCGCAAGAGTTGATAAAAAATAGAGAGCAAAAATTGCAGAATTAAAGAGCATTTTAATGCCTACTATTAAGCACTACACATTATATTTGCATTTTACCCCACAATTGGGACAAGTGCAGGTGACCTCCGCTTTAACGCGCCGACCCTGTGCGCCCTCAACTTTCCCCACGGCGACAAAATCAAAGACCACACCTTCCGGAACAAAGTGCCCAGAACCATATTTCGCAGTTCCCTCAATTAAATTGGAACATGCATGACATTTCACTCTTAATCGAATCGTTTCCGCCATATAAAAAAGAACGGTGGCTACCAAATGCAGGGGTGGCAACTACTATTCCCAAACCTGACAATTTTACAGATGCATGTTATTTCGATACACATGACAATCTGGCATCTTTTTGGCCTGTTTTCGCAGGTTTAAGGCGTTCTTAGGATCAATGAGGTATTGGCCATTAGGCAGATTCGTTTCCTCTTTCGGATTCACCGATTTTTCTGGAAATTCGTATAAATGTCGGATTTTGGACAGCTGGTCACCCCTGGAACCCCTATAATATCAATTCTTCTATAGAAAACTGAGCTTTGGATCTTTCCGAAACAACCAGTCCTCCGCCCAAGGAAACTGTATAAAAATATGCCTTTTTACAATTCTAGGCCCATAAACTCCTTCCTTCATGTGACCATTTTTCGACATCCGAAAGCGGACAGAACCCTTCCTTCTGACCTTCACCTCTGGGTGTTTATGGAAGTTTTTCTTGACCTGGAAATTCTGTAGATTTTTTGGAGTAGTGCCCTTTTTTCGTCAGGTCAAGATCTGCCTAGCTTAGGTCTGACGGCAAAGGAACATGCCAAAATTTGGGTGCCCAAGAAAGGACAGTCCCCGCCCAAATTAGAACTTTACCCTTTGGCCAAACTAATGCTAGGTGGCGAATTTAGGGCAATTACGATTAAGCCTTTCGTATTCAGTAATTGCCTATTTTTAGGCATTCTTTCGGAATTTAATAGGTTCACTCCCCTGGAACAGTGAGGCGACGCATTCAAACCAGCGTAAATGATTAAAAATGGGCAGATTTGCCTTAGAATCAGATTATGTCCCGATTGAATCAAATGGGAACATTTTCCCTGTAGTGCGCACAGGACCTGCCTGTAGAGGCCCGAAAGAAAGAAATTTAGGCCTTTTTAGGGTTTATTTTAGAGGAGGTTTTTGCCTTTTTTACAGAAGTCGCGGATTTAGGGGTAGTGCGTTTGGATTTTGTGCTACCGGCATCTGACTGCTTTCTAGCAGACTTGGAGCCAGAATTTTCAGAAGATCTGTCCTCTTCCCCTGACAATAGGTCACTGGGAACTCTTCCATTCCGTTTGACCATGTAGATGAAATGTCGGACATACTGGGTGTAAGGTTCGTGGATGGCTTTAGGGTCGAAGTTTTTAGCATCCTGTAAGAGTTGGTTGACGAGGGCCAAAGGTAAGTCGTCTTTACTGGTCGCCATAAGAATTTCCAATCGTTTGCAGATCTCCGAGTCATTGACTTCGGTAGAGAGTTTTCGCATAGCATTGAGAAATTTTTGGAAGGCAACTCGCTTCGGCTGAGACATATCCCCAGAAAACCAAAAAGTCCTGGGCTGGCAATCGATTTTACAGGGAAATGCTCTGGGTCATTCTCAAAAATGGAAAGTAGCTCCTCAGCCGGAAGAGACTTTCCTCGGGATATTGTTTTGCATCCCATTTCGAAAACACAATTTGTTTTAGAAATCTCAAGCGGCAAAGATAAAACCAATTCTTGTGAATCGGAAGAATCCGTAAAAAGAAAACTTTCCTCTTCTGATCCTACCGGTGATTCGAAAGCGATTTCCGTATCTGGGACCACAGTTACCTCAAGAACCAAACCATCTCTTAATTCGATAGGTGTTAGGAGGACATCGTTAGGAATGATGACAGGTAAGTCTGACTCGTTTGCCAAAAGGTTTGAAACAGGAAAAATAAAAAAGAACGACAGCGCGAGGGAAACTGCGTACGTTTGCAATTTCTGTGCCATTTTTTTTGTATTTTCCGAGAAAACCATAGGATTTGTCTCAGTTTGCCCGGAAATCGGAGAAAAATAAAGCTTTTTTTAACGTATTTTGACTATTTTTTGATGATTTGAGAACGTACCCGGAGTTTCCATTCCCAGAGAACAATTTCATGTTCTAGATCTTGTGCGGTCTCTTGTTCTTTTGCAAGAAGGGCATAAATCATATTGGAGATTTCTTTTGAGAATCCTAAATCCAATTCCTTTTCAAAATCCTCTACTCTGAATTCTAAAATGAGAACTGCCAAACGGAAGGCCTCATTCATGGCAATGAGTTGTGGTTTTACAACATCAAGTTCAGGCTTTTTTAATTCGTTTTTGATCATCACATCTAAGAAGGTCCTGATGAACATAACGTCGTCAGAGGAAAGGTGGAAATCTAATAGGAGTTGTTTTACTTTATCTAACTCCATTGCACGCAAGTGGATCCTTGCCAAAAAAACAGGATTTTCGCTGTAAGTATTTAGATTTTGGTTTTTGGCAACATCCGTTGCCCGAACCTTGTCGTAATCAACCACTCCCTTGTCTTTAGATTCGTCTGTTTTGGGAGTCTGTGATTCTGCAGAAGTATTAATCCTTTTTTTGATCACAAGGATGTTCATGCTCGGGTATCGGATCTTAAAAGAAACCATATCTGACCTTGGGATTTCTTCATCCACCACTAGATATTGGGCATGTTCTCCCCTTTCCCAGGCTGCCATCAAATCTTCCTTACTTTTGTAATGATAAATGACAACGGGGAGGACATCACTTTGACTCCCGGTTCCTAGGTAAATGGTTTTGATTTCGTTGGAAAATCCATGTTGGTAGGGAATGACGAGTTTACCAGCTTTCACATTGACAAAGGAAAGTTCACCCAAATGGAAATGGGAGACATCGAAATCATCGCCGAAAAACCCCACTCGAGGGACATTGACAACTATAGAATTATTTCTGGCCCCTTTGGGAACCTCTGGTCCGGAATCTGCAAAAACAACGTAGGTTAACTTGGAAAGCCGGACTTTGACGAGAAAACCAGCGGGGGTTTTCCGTTCTTCATATACAGTATCATCCATCTTTACATTAAACCAAGTTGTTTCATTTTATATTGGAGGGATCCCCTCGAAATGCCCAAGGCCTTTGCCATCCGGATTTGGTTGCCCGAAAAGATTCGCATGGCAAGCAGAATCTTCTGCCTTTCTAAGGCCTCGGTTCCACGCCGCAAGTCTAAATCTTCTGCATCGGGAATCTCCAAATCCATCTTGGATTTTCCAGGCTCCAAATCTGAAGGCTCCACCTGGTTTGACCTGCAGGTCAGAATCCCAGTTAAAATGGCATTCCTTAAATCTGTAAAATTTTCCGAATAAGATCTTGATATCAATTCCTGCAAACTCATAGCCCCTAAATGCAAACCCAATCGGTTCTGAGAATTACATAATTCTTCAAATATCGCTTGAACCAAAGTTTGCAATTTTGCTTTGGGAAGGAACCTAAGGGATGGTAGTACCAACGAATTTTTTTGCAAAAATCTTTCAAATTCTGGTAACAATTCTTGCCCCATTCCTTCAGGGCCGAGCAAAAATAAGGACCCAGAATATCCGGACTTCGACCACCAATCGAGGAGGATTTGCTGCTGCCCCAAATTCAAACTTTGAATCCCCGTAAGAACTATACTTCCTTGTCGTGACTCACTTCCCCAAAGGGCCAAAGCTTTTTCCAATTTTCCAAAGTGGTCAGGTAAGGATTCAATAACGAGGATGGGAGCACCAGGCAATGCAGATTGGTGGATCCATTTCGCCAAGGTTTTCTTCCCTGAACCGGAAGGACCGAGAATGGTTAAGATTTTCTGCTTCGAAAATTCTTTGGTTGCCAGCTCTAAATTGGGAATTTCCTTACGGTATAAAAAATGCGAATTTTCAGAATATGAGTCCACTTTGACGACGGGTAGCTCTTGAGTTCTACCCCATTCATTTCCTACCTTTTCCGCGAGAAGGCTAAGAAAGATACTCACCGGGAGAGCATAAGATTCTTCTATTTCCACAAGAAGGAAACCTATCTCTTTTTGCCCAGACCGAATCCGAATGGCTATAGCATTTGTCTTTTTACCAAACAATTCAAACTCAGTGCCAGAGAAAAAGACGGGCTCTTGGGAGCGCATCAACTCTTCCCAATGCAATGAATCACGGTTTAAAAATGAATAATAAAAGCCATCTTCCCCATAACCAAAACTAGCTGATTCATAAAAGGAATCCTCTTCCTCTATTTTTAAAACCACCACACCGGAAGAAAGACCTAACTCAGTACATAACCTTTCCCACAAAATTGGAAGGACAGAATCCATCCAATCCTTGCCTGTTTTGTCTGAGGCAAGCAGGGAAATGGCTTGAGAAGGCATGCTATGAAACTGTTTAAATTTAATCACTTTGTCAAGTACGTACCTATTTGAATGTCGGATGTCCGACAAAAAGAGAGGAGATAGTTTTTGCTAATTTTCAGTATGTCGGATGTCCGACAATGGAGATAGAATGGGGAAAAAATCCTTTTTTTGCTCCTTTCTAAAAATACAATTGATCCCAAATTTTCGGCAGGAAAGCATACCATTTGGGAAGGGAAAATAGAGATAGATGATCACCATTGCAGTTGCAAACCAAAAAGGCGGAGAAGGAAAAACAACGACTTCTTTGAATCTTGCTATGGGGTTGGCCCGTCGCAATCTTAAAACCCTACTCATCGATATGGATCCGCAGGCCAATTCCACCGGAATTTTTTTAAACCCAGAGACGGTCGAAAAAGATTTGGCACACCTGTTCCAAAATTCCGCAAACCTTAAAGAGATCATTACCCCAGCATATAACGAGCATTTGTGGGTCGCACCGTCTAGCATGCGCTTGGCGGAGATGGAAACAGTATCCGTGAACTCAGTAGAGGCTCCGTATATTTTAAGAGATTCACTTTCAGCCATTAAAGAATTTGATTTCGTGATTATTGACTGTCCCCCTTCTCTTTCTATCTTCACGGTAAACAGCCTAGTCGCCGCCAACTATGTCCTCATCCCACTCCAGGCAGAAAAATTCTCAATGGATGGAATTATGGGATTACAACAAACCATTTCCTCAATCAAAAAGAGGATCAATCCTGACCTAGAAATTTTAGGTGCCCTCATCACCCAACTCAAACCACAGACTTTGCTTACCAAAACCATCCTCCCAGTTTTGACCAAATACTTCCGTATCTTTGAACATACGATCTCTGATGGGGTGGCCATCGGGGAAAGCCACCTGGCAAAAAAATCTGTCTTTGACTACAACAAGACTTCACGCCAGTCCCAAGAGTATGAAGGTTTTATTGAGGAGGTTTTAAATGAGCTTAAAAAGTAAACGCCTCGGCACTCTGGCTGACATTTATCAGGCAGAAAATTTAGATGGAACCATCCGAACAATTCGGATGGATAGAATCCAACCCTCAGAATACCAACCAAGACAAGAAAGAAAAAAGGGAATTGAGGAACTGGCACAGACACTAAAGGTCGATGGACTTTTACAACCCATCATAGTGTCCAAAGGGGAAAGAGAAGGGAATTACAAAATTATTGCAGGCGAAAGGCGTTACCATGCTGCTAAGTCGCTAGGTTGGGCCGAAATCGAATGCAAAATCCTTAACCGCCCTGATAAAGAAATTTATAAATTAGCAGTCATCGAAAATCTTCAAAGAGAAAACTTATCCCCTTATGAAGAGGTGGACGCTCTCTTATTTCTAAAAAATTCCCATAACTACACAGACCAAGAACTTGGAGACCTATTCGGGAAAAGTCGCAGTTATATGACGGAAGTCCTTTCGATAACTTCCATGTCCAAAGAAGAACTCGAGAAATGCAAAAAGAACGAAATCTATAATAAGAACCTTTTGGTACAAGCAGCCCAGGCGGCAAAAAAAGGAAGCCTTGATGACTTCCTGGCTCTATTTCATAAAGGAGCTCTCAAAACTGTCAAAGACGCCAAAGATTTCAATAAACAGGTCAAATCCGGGGAGACAAATTTAGCAAAAAACTCTGCCTACTCCGGCTACAAAATCCGGAGGACTGGGACGGGCATTCAGATCCTATCAGAAGATGAAATCTTACTTGGTGATATATATAAATTCATCCGAAAAGAACTGGCAAAAAAATACGGGGACTCGGCATAACCTAAACGAGTACTAAGCAGTCAAGTACTTAGGAAAAAAATTTATAGTACCCTCCAGGAAAAATGCTGTACGAACTTGACATCTGCCGGAATCCGACAATAATGTGACATAATAAAAGTAATTTAAGTTTGAGCAACCGTTTCTTGTCGATCCAAGAGACGGGGGATCTGTAGTATCCCAACCCAAAATATAAAAAAATCCCCTGGTACACCAGGGGGTCGGGGTTTCCCGAAGGAATGTTGTTGGATGAGACATAATTAACATTATGTCAGATAATGTCAACTCCTTCGCAAAATTTGCTTAAATTTGGTTTCATTTTTGCAGAAAAAGCGGAGGAGCTTTTGTGAGCGACCAGCGGCATCCCTATATCCGTCTGATGACCGACATCATAGATTCAGGTGTTTGGGCAGAGCTATCCCATGCAGCCAAAACACTTTACCCGGTTCTATTAAAATTCAGTGACTACAATTTCAAACCGGTTTGGCCCAATACGGAAACCTTGATGAGACTCACAGGCTTCAAAACCAAAAAATCCATTGTATCCGCAAAAAAGGAACTCACAAAAGCAGGGTTACTCTTCCAAATACCTGGGAACGGACGAACCTCTACCAGATACCACTTTTCCTTTCACTATGAGGGTTCCAAAATTACCCCCCTGGGGGATACAAACATACACTCCAGAGGGCCCGAAATCGGCCTGCCTGAGAGGTCGAAATGGGACGATAAGGGGGGTGCAAACGGAACCCCAAACCATATTAATATAACTATATCTAATACAAACAATGCACCCTCGCCTGGCGAATTAGGTAAGGAAAAAGAAGAGAAAAAAGCATTTGAAACTTTAGTGGAGCTTTTTGGCCCCGAAATCGCCCTTGAAGCTTATAAAAAAGCGGTGTCTTTACATATGGAAACGAATGCCTCTTATGTTCAATCTCTTTGTCGGGAACTCATTTCTACACAAAGACAAGAAGTGATTAAAACTGAGCAGAAACATCCAGTGGAAGAAACCCTATCTCATCCAGCCTCTTGGACTGGTTTTTTGGCTTGGGCAGGAAAGGAACTCACTCAATCTTCTTGGAGTCAGCTTGAAAGAGTGCAGGTTCAAATTGATGGAAATGTGATCGTAGTTACCTCTCCTTTGCAAGGGCATCTTCGGCAAATTGTGAATATGTATTTCACGGAACGAGTAAAACCAGCAGTACTCGTTGTTTTCTCAGAGAAAGAAGAAGGATCGAGACTCAGTGAAATTCGATAGACTGGATAGAAAAACGGTAATTTTTGGAAGGAATCAGCATTAAAAAGCGCAATGAAAGATCATTTAATACGCACAAGCCACCCCTACTCTCTACCAATCAAATCTGTTTCCACAACGGGAACTTTCGAAGTTAAAAATGACGAATTTTTATCCTTTTTTGAGGAAAAGGAGCAGTCCTCACTTTCCTCGATCATCTTCCAGTTTGATGATGTGGTTTATTTCAATGGGATTGAATTATTACCCGGAAAGGATGGATTGGATTTTTTTCCTGACTCTTTCCGGTTTGAATTATCCCATGATGGAAAAAACTGGGAACCTATTTTACAAGAATCATCATTTAGAAAATCTTTTAAAACTTCTGCCAAATGGCTTTTTTCCCTTACTAGCGCTCGTTATGTGAAATTTGTTTCTAAGATTTCAAGAAAGGCAAGTAACGGAAAAAATCGGATTAGTTTTGGTCAATTAAAGATTCTAATCACTGGAGTGCAATCTGTCCAAGCAAGTTCGGAACTGGACAGACTCTATGTGAAAGAGAATCTATTTGATACAAGACCTGATTATGGTTGGTCCTCTAAAAAGAAAGAAGAACCCGAAGAAGAATATTTAATTTTGGATATGGGTTCAGTGAATCGTATTGAAGAGATGCGGATGCTAACCAAAAATGATCCGATTACAAATTTTCCTGAACGGTTTGTTGCTTATTATAGCGAAGATGATATTACATGGCACCAACTCCATGAAGAGAACTTCTTTTTATCTGAACCAGGAACTTGGTATAAGTGGAGGTTCTCTGCTGTCAACTTACGATTTCTTAAATTAGTTTTTATCCAAGAAAAACAACAAAATAAAAAAGATTACGTAACGGAAGTCATCGAACTTGAGTTATACTCTAGTCCTGATAAAAAAGACTACGGTGGACCAACAAGAGAGCCTCTTCCCTATGCTTCTGTCCTTAGGTCAGGAATCATCCGCCTTGCTGTGGATGGAGAAGTAAAAGAGGGTGTTGTGGTTCAGGCCAATGACAGACGCCTTAGGGATGCTACTACGGAATATCGTGGAATTGTGGAATTGGCATCTGACGGGGAAGAAAAACCTGGGGTTGCGGTCCAAGGAAATGATAAACGCCTAAAAATCGCCACTGAACTCACTCATGGCTTAGTTCGATTATCCAGAAGTGGAGAAGCAAGGCCTGGACTTGTCGTACAATCTGATGATGAACGTTTGCGTAATGCTTCGACAGATCATCCCGGAATCGTGGAACTTGCGTTAGATGGCGAGACTCGTCCCGGTGTGGCGGTCCAAGGAAATGATTCTCGTCTTCGAGTCGCTACAAAAAAATCTATCGGATTGGTTCAACTTGCTGATTCAGGAGAAGTTGCCGTTGATAAGGTGGTTACCGGTGATGATCCTAGGCTCAGAGACGCAACAAACACTTCGAAAGGTATTGTACAATTAGCACCAAATGGTGGTGAAGAATCAGATACAGTAGTACAAGGAAACGACAAACGTCTCAAACATGCTAGCACAGAATTACATGGAATTGTGCAACTAGCCCATTCAGGGGAAACAAAACCAGGAACAGTTGTTCAGGGAGATGACAAACGTTTGGCGAAAGCAGGCTTCCAAGAAGCGGGAATTGTGTTACTGGCAAATCATGGAGAAGCTGTTCCCGGTAAGGTGGTTCTTTCGGATGACCCAAGGTTATCCGATAAGAGGGATCCAAAACCACATACACATCCTTATGCAGAAAAAGAACATGATTTTAACTCACATACAGGTCTTTTGAAAATCACAGGAGAAGCAGAAGCAAGTTCTAAAGGGTTTGTACCGCCACAAACAAATGACACAATCATTTACGGCAAAAATACAAAAGTAGGAACCGGTGTTGTGGGTGTATCCTCTGGAACCGGTGTCACAGGGTTTGGGGATTTCGTGGGAGTGTATGGAATTTCCAAAGGAAAGTCAGCCAAACAATCGGCAGGAATTTTGGGTGCCGGTACAACGGCACCAGGTGGTAGGTTTCTCTCTCAATCAGATTTTGCTTTAGTTGTAGATGGGAAAGGTATTCCTGAGATGGAACTTCCTGGTTCGGGTAAAGCTATTTATGCAAATGGAGAGTCTTTATTTGAAGGGAATCTTCGTATAACAAAAGAAGGTGGCGAGGAATGTATTGCTCGTTATTTTAGATTGGATGGAAAAGATGTTGTGACTGCGGGAGACCTTCTGGTTGCCACAGAAGAACCTGGCGTTTTGGGAAGATCAAAACACCCCTACTCTACTAATGTAATCGGTGTCTGTGTTTCCAATGCCTATGTGGTATTTGGAAAACAAGAAAAGGCAGTAGAATATGTTCTTGTGGCACTTCTTGGGATTACCAAAATTCACGTGGATGCATCGCAAGTTCCCATTTATCCGGGAGACCTTTTAGTTTCAGGACTTGCTTCTGGTCATGCCGTGAAAGCAGATCCTTCGAAATTAAAACCTGGGATGCTTGTGGCTAAGGCAATTGAAGCTTGTAAACGCGACAAAGGAAACATCCTTTGTATGCTAACTTTCTCCTAAAAATAATGGCAACGATGAGGTGGGTTTTTTAATAAAACCTGCCTCAATTGCTCTTTGTAATAGATACTCCACTGCACTGTGGCCTTCTTCTCCTAAAGTTTTTGTGAATTCATTAACATATAAATTGATATGAGATTTGATTACCGCATCTTCTTTGTTTTGTGAATTAGTTCGAATGTAATCCATCATTTCTTTGGGTTCTTTGTAGGCATCACTTAGGCTTTGTCTCAAGTTGGATTGGAACCTGAGTGCCTCTTCTCTTGGAATGTCTCGTCGAATGGCTATGGCACCCAGAGGGATGGGATATCCTGTTGATTTTTCCCACCATTCCCCAAGATCCACCACCTTTTCCATACCTCTTGCTTCGTAAGTAAAACGTTCCTCGTGAATGATCACCCCAAGGCTATCATCCTCGGTCATTACTTTGGGAATGATCTCATCATAACGTAATGGGGTTGGGTTCTGTTTTCCATTGGTATATAAGGATAATAGAAGGTTTGCTGTGGTTAATTTCCCTGGGATGTAGAGTTTTTTATAATTAGAAAGATCTGTTTTGGAATTTTTCTTTCGGATGAGTATCGGGCCGCATCCTCTTCCTAGTGCTGATCCGGTTTCAAGTAAAATGTATTTATCAATAATATGAAAATAAGCAGCAAAGGAAAGTTTGGTGACGGGAAATTTTCCTTGGAAAGCAAATTCGTTTAAATTTTCTACATCGTATAATTCTTCTTTTACTGGGTAACTTGTATTACGAATCAGGTGGTAGAAAAGGAAAGTGTCATTGGGACATGGAGAATAAGCTAGAGATATCATAGGGATAAAAAGTACTCCTTGTTGGGGGTGATCCATAAAATTCGAATGATTAAAAATAAAAACAAGGTAAAGGAAATTCCGAGAAATAAACGTATAAACGGTTTTTTAAATGCATCTTCTAAAAGTAATGAAAATGGCATAATTAATGTAAACATTCTGCTTAGATTATCAAACGATCGCCAATACCCTTCTTCTGCAATGAGTATGACAAAGAGGCTTCCAAAAATGGGGACGAGTATATTTATATTTTTAGAAAAAGAATCTTTGAATGATTGGATGCTGGCAATGGATAAGGCTAAAAAGGAAATGAAAAAAAGAACCTTTGGGAATTCTTTAAGTTTGAATTGGAAAGATCCATTTTCCATAAAACTTTTAAAAAAACCAAATAAAGGAAAGTCTGTCATATCTCGAAATCCGAGAGGATTTGTTCCTAGGTGGTTTGGCGGATGGATTAATCCATATCCCACCAAACAAACAAATACGATGCCTGGTAGGGAATAAAGAACCATCTTTTCCCATTTTTTTTCTATTAACGCTTTGAAAACAATGGGTATAAGAAACAAAATCCCTAACTCTCTTGTGATTACCATAAGTAGGAAAAAGAAAACAGCAAGTAGGTCTTTTTTGTTTGTGAAAAAGTAGAAAGCTATGATTCCAAAACTAACAAAAAGTGAATCTGCAACAAGGAGTAGATTTGCATTTAAAGAGAAAGGTGAAAATAGATAAAAGATAACCAACCATTTTTTTGAATCCGGAAGTAATGAAAACAAGGAGAATACGGAAATAGAAAATACTACGAACAAAAAAAGAAGAGTGAAAATGGGATAATGAGAGAATCCAAAAATGGAAGAAAATAGACCAACGAATAAAGAAAGTCCCATTCTATGAAAACGGAAATGATAGGAATCGACAATAAGATCCCAGTCCCCACCAACAAACATATCTTTTGCGAGGAAATAGAAAAATTGTCCGTCATAACCTCCCGATTTATAAATCACAAACTGGGAATCGACGAGGTTTGGATTGATTTCATAGAAACCTTCCCAAATCCCAATGAGGGCAGAAAGGGAATGTTCATAGGGTGCTGTTTTATAGTAGATTAGTGCCCCTACTCCCAAAAGGAAAAAAACCAATAGAAACCAAAGTTGGCGCTGCTTCACTCTTCCATTTTGCAAAATTTAACGGATTCGAAAAGGAATTTCTCTGGAATTTTCCGAAGATTCTGACAGTTTGTATCCAAAGTTGGGGCAAATGAAAGAAGTTCTCGTAACAATCCAAAGTGTATATCAGTATTTAGAAAAACTTGGCCCCAAAAAATCTTTTCAGATTTTGAAAAATCTCGGTTACGAGAAGTTACTTTCCTTAACGGGAAAAGTCCCTAAAGAAAGGCTCATTGTCCTGACGCAAAAGTTAAGTGAGGATACAGTCGTTGAGTTGGTAAAACAAATCCCAGAAAAAATTCTCGTAGAGATGATCCGCGAAAATGATGACGATGATTTGGTTTATTTTATCCACTCTCTTCCAATGGAAGATTTGGCTCTTGTTTCTCGGAGTATACCACCTCATGATGTGGGTCTACTTGCAAAAACTTTAGGCAAAGAAACAAGCGTAGAAATTCTGAAAACTTTAGGAATTGAAAAGTCCATCGCTCTTCTAAAAGAAATTCCTATGAAAGATTTCCTTTGGTTAGTGGATGAAATTCAGGTAGGACCGGTCATTCAACTTGTAAGTGAACTTTCGGTGGCTGATTGTAAAAAGTGGATCAAACAGCGCGGGTTAGCGGAACTTCCAATTCTTGTCAAATTTTTTGGTGTTAGCAATGCGCTGAAGATTTTTAAAAAACTAGGAATGAACCAAGCATTAGAAATGATGCATTTACTTGGAACAAGGGAAATGTTAGAACTTTCTTTGATTTTGTCTGGAATGCAGTTGGATGAAAAAAACATTCCTGCTTTAGTTTTATTGAAACCTGATGATTTGTCTTCAAAGAAAAAATCTAAACAAACACCTAAGAAAAAACAGGTTCCTAAAAAGAAAAAAACTTCTAAGCGTTGATGTTCACTTTTGGGAAGTAAATGGTGAATTTGCTTCCCTCTCCCATTTTGCTTTCGACAAATATTTCACCGGACATTTTGTCCACTAGTGACTTGACAATAGACAATCCAAGTCCTGTTCCACCAATTTTTTTGTTATCCGAAGATGGAATGCGAAAGAAACGATCGAAGATTTGGTTTTTAAAATTTGGGTCGATTCCTATTCCTGTATCTTCTACTGTGATTTCAATTTTTCCATTGGTTTCACGAATGGAGATTCCAATTTTTCCTTTGAATGTATATTTTAGTGCATTCACGTAAAGGTTGGTTATGATTTGTGAAAATTCAAATTTGATCCCACGTAAGAAAAAACCTTTTTTGAGTGATAAATCCCATTCGATAGGTTTTCCTTTGGCAAGATGTGAGTTCATGTGAATTACATCTTCGATTACGGTAACTGGATCGAAGATTTCTACTACTTCTGCTTCTTTGTCTTTTTCTCTTGATGTAGTTAACTTTAAAAGGTTTTCGATTAAAAAACTAAGTCTTTTTGCATTTTTATCGATTACTTCTAACATGTTTTTGTGTTCGTTGTTAAACGGTAAAGTTGCGTCTGATTTAAAAAATTCTAAATACCCTCTGATATTTGTCATCGGGCTTCTTAGTTCGTGGCTTACATTAGAAATAAATTCGTGTTGTAGTCTTTCTTGTTCTTTTCTTTCCGAATTGGGACGAAATTGTACTTGGTATCGTTTTTTTGGAGAAAGCAAAATGGATGTGAAACTGATATCAACTTCTAGTTTGTTTCCATCTTTTGCGAGGATTTCCACATCGGGAAGCGATAACATTGTATCAGAAGAAAGGTCAGCTCCAAATCTAAGTTGGTTAGATACTTGGTTGCCAAGGATGATGTCTTCAATATTCATTTTCGTGATGTCACCACGAGTATAACCTGTTAACAACCGAAACTGGTTGTTTGCTTCTAGAATACTTCCGGTATCTGCGTCCACAAGGGCAATTGCTTCTCTAGAAAATTCAAATAAATACCTGTATTTTTCTTCTGAGTATTGAAGATCTACTGCAGAACGGTCTAATTTGATTTCTAAAATGGAAATTAAGTTTTCGAGTTCTGTGATTTCTTCTCTTTGTAATTCTAATTTGGCATTAAATGAATCTAACATTGAGTTAACGAGTACTTTGACTCGGTTGTCTAATTGTAAAGTTTCGTCAGAATTCAATCGTGAATTGTAATTTCCTTGAAGTATATCCAAAACTACTGAGTTGACGTCGACAATGAGGTGCCTTACTGCATTGAGTTTTCTGTAGTTGATTTGAGAAGGTGCATGTAATTTTGTTTCTTTTGGTTCTTGGAAAGAGTTTAGTTTACGCACATCAAATATTTTTTTTGGTTCAAGGGCTGATAGGATTTCGTCGAAATCAAAAGCAGCTTTTACGGCGTCAGGTTGAATGACTCTGCGAATCAGACGAAAATATACATCTTTTAAAAGTGGATAGAGTGTTGTGGCATCACCCTTGTAAGAGAAAATTCCTTTTTGAATGAGGGGATGGGAGTTTAAAAGGTTCTTTGTCTCTCCTACTCTTAGATGCGGGTAAAAATGGGAAAGTTGAAGGTCTTCCCATAAATTTCCCTGGCTCAATTGATTTGTGTTTTGTAAAAGGTCTATGGCTTTTTTTACCGCAAGAAGTACACCTGAGACCTCTCTTCCTGTTTTTAAGACAGCATCCCCACTAAATGCTAGTAAGGTGGATGGGTAAAATGATTTTGATTCCAGTATCGGCAAGTCAAGTGTATTGGCAAAGTCTTGAAAGTTTCTAAGGAATGGACTTGAAAATGGATCTGAAACTAAACCTAAACAAGATGGTTTTAGAAATTCTTTTTCTTCGAGAAAACCTGGAGTGTCAATGTATCGAACTTTAACAGGATTCTTGGGAGCATATTCTTCAAGAAATTTTTCAGCGAAAAGCCTTTCGACAGAGTACTGGTGCGGGACAGGAAGTATATAAGCTTTGTTTCTTGTCAGATCTTCTGGTTTGAATTGAAATCTTGAGTAAAAAGAAAGTGGAGAGTGGTAAAGGTAAATTCCCTTATAGATTCGTTTGAGTTTGGATTTTTTTAAAAAACTGTCTTGTAGATAAGCAATGGTAGGAACTTCACCAGCTTCTACTCGACCGGCATCCAATAATGGCATGATTGCCTTATGGTGTGTGTTAACATGGAGGGTTACTTTGACACCAAATTCTTCAAAGTAACTCTTTTTATAAGCGACTACAACCGGTAAGGAACTAAGACGACTTGTTATACAAATCTGGATCACATGGCAACAATTCCAAAAATAGGAATCATTGCCAAATCTTTCTGTAGCGTTTTCCCCTTACTATGAAAAAATCTCTTGGAGGAACTCCGTTGTCCTTTTTGTATATTCTGAAACTTCTTTTTCATCCATTACCTTTGCAGAAAGGAGTGAAAGGTCATAAATGATTCTTGCCAATTTTTTTCCTTTATCGGGGTTTACGCCTTCGAACGCTTGTAATGCGGATCTTACTAAGGGGGATTTGGCGTTTACCATAAGAGTATGTGATCTTAGAATGTTTTTTGTGTCTTCCCGGTTTAACATTGAGTTCATTTCGGACATTCTTCGCATAAACTCGGGCAAAAGAATGACTCCGGGAACCTCTAAAGATTTTAATGCTTCGACTTTTACTTCTACACCTTCGGTAGGTATTGAGGCTTGAAATAATGTTTTGATTCTATCAAATTCTGTTTTGTTTTCTTCATTTACCAAATCTTTTGGAGTATCTTTATCTACGATTTGGTCTGCGATTTCAGAATCTACTCTTTGAAATTTCCAATCTGGATTTTTCATTTCTAAATGTTGAATTAAGTGGGAATCAATTTTTGAGTCGACTAGTAGGGCTTCCAATCCTTGTGATTTTAGTAGCTCCATATAGACAGATCCCATTTCAGTTTCATTTGCGTAGAAAATTTTGTTTTGGTTCTTCTCTTTATTCTTTTCCCAATATTCAGAAGTTGTTGAGTATCCACCTTCTGAGTTTTTAAAGATTAAATGGTCTTTCATTGCATCGTAAAATTTTTCGTCGGTAAGCACGCCATATTTTACAAATAAAGAAATATCGTTCCAATTTTCTTCATATTTGTTTCTGTTTTTTTTGAAATCTTCAATCAGACGATCTGCCACTTTTTTAATAATATGGTTAGATATCTTTTTTACGAGAGGATCATTTTGTAGATACGACCTAGAAACGTTTAGGGGTAGGTCTGGAATGTCTATAGTTCCTTTAAGGATAGTGAGAAATTGTGGTATTAATTCACTTGCGTTATCGCTGACAAAGACATGGTTACAAAATAGTTTAATACCATTCTTTGATGCCTCTAATTCATGAGTGAGTTTTGGAAAATATAGAATCCCTTGTAAACGGAATGGATAATCTACATTTAGATGGATATGAAAAAGAGATTCTCCGGAGAAAGGAAATAAGTAGGAATAAAAATCTTTGTAATCATCTGCAGAGACTTTTGCGGGTTCTTCTGACCATAATGGTTTTTCACGATTTGCTTTTTCTCCAGATACGTATATGCCTACAGGTAAAAAATCGCAGTATTTTTTAATGAGTTCTTTTAGTTTCCATTTATCTAAATATTCACCAGACTCACCATCAAGGTATAAGGATATTTTTGTCCCTCTTGATTCTTTCGTGATTTCTGAAATCGTGAAATCTGTTCCTGATTCACTGGACCATAAAACAGCAGTTTGTCCTTTTTTGTAAGACTTGGTTTCTATTGTTACTTTTTTGGATACCATAAAGGATGAATAAAAGCCGAGTCCAAAGTGACCAATGATTTCTGCTTTGTTTTCTGCGTTTTGGTATTGTTTGGCGAAGTCTGTAGCACCAGAGAATGCAATTTGATTGATATATTTTTTGACTTCTTCCGCTGTCATTCCTACTCCATTGTCTTCAATGGATAAAATTCTGTTTTCAACATCGAAGTTTAAATCAATTCTGTAGTCGTTGCCACCTTCAAATTCCTCCGATAAAGCAATTTTTTTTAATTTCGTAATGGCATCACTCGCATTGGAAACTAATTCTCTGATGAATATATCTTTTTCTGAATATAGCCATTTTTTGATGATGGGGAAGATGTTTTCTGTCTCTACACTTATTTTTCCTGTTTCTTCAGCTGACATAAGTTACTCCTGGTTTTGTAATTGTTTTTTTAAAAATATGACTTTTGTTCTTTCTTGAATGGATAAATTTTTGAAAACTTCTTCTGCGGATTGTTTGTCTGCATCGTTGAGAAGGTTTACCAAAAATTGGGTATCCACTTTTTGTATCCCTTTTTTTTCTAAATAGTCGGCGAGAAATACATTTCTCTTTTTTCCTAAGGATTGTATTAACTCTGAAACCATTTTAGATTGTCGGTTAAATGTATACCGTTTATAACCTACGTAGAACAGAACCCCAAAAATCGCAATCAAAACTAAAGCAAAAATTGAAGGTCGGCTTTGCAGTTTTGGATTAACTTTTTCTGACTCAACAAATCTTTTTGGTTCTGAAAGGATGGTGATTTCGGGGAATATGAGTTTAAGCGTTTTATACTGATTTTCCTTCAGCGAAAAAAAACTGAACTGGTAAGGTTCTATTTGTAGTTTGCCTGGAGATTCTGTTTGGTACCCGAAAAGAAATTTTACTACGGAGTAAAATCCATATTCACCTGAATCTAATTTCCTAAACGTTTTGATTTTATTTTGGGAAATGAAGTTGGCTTTTGAGTTAAGCACTAACATTGGCGAGATCCCTTCGTATCCTCCTTCGCCTTCAATGGTGATTTCATAATAAACTGTTTCCCCTGAGTGGACAATTTTGGGATAATTCGTTAGGTTGAGTTTGAAATTTCCAATGGCACCAGTAAATCCTTTTGGTTTGTTTGGAGGAAGTTCTAGGACTGTAACAGTGGCAGGAGTTGTGTTTACGGTTTCTTGTAAGGAGTTGAAACGCAAACTATCTCCGGATATGAATTTGGTTCTTCCAATTTGGAATCTTCCTGCTTTAATTCCTGTTAGCCCATATATTTCCTTGTCATAAACTAGAGTCTTTTTTAATTGATTATTTCTTAGCACTTCTGGTTCAATTTGTATCGATACTTGTTTGAGTGTTTCTGATAAGAAGTAAGGAAATGAAATAGATTGATTTGGGTCTCTTTCAAGAAATGGCTGTCTGTATCCATTATAATATAGTACATAATATCCGACAATTGGTTCACCTTTGTAAAAAATAGATTTATTAGTATGGAACGATACTTCAGGTGGTTCTGGAGATACCTCTTCTCCCATTTCAAAGGGGAACGGATTGAACCATTGGTTTTGTGATTGTTTAGTTTTTTTGCTGACTTTAAAGGAGATAGGTGGAGAGGTATAAGTTTTGTGATCGTATTCTACAGAAATTTCAGGAAGTGTAAATGATCCTTCTGTTTCTGTGGAAACATAAAAGTTTAATATTTGTGATTTGGATACTTTGAAGTTGATGATTTGTGTTTCTGTACCGCTGCCAGAAAATTGAATACGCACACCTTTTTTTTTGATATTGGTTTGTAGCGCTCTAAAGGCTTTGTCGCCGTGTGCTCTCACCTCTAGTTTTGCATGTTCTCCGAGTGAAAACTCATTAGGGATTAAATTAAATTCTACTTCTGAAGAAATTGCTTTTGTAAATGGAGTGAGATAAATTAGAAACAAAAGAAGAGAAAATTTACCAGAATTTATCATTATCAAAAGACCCGCCCTTTTTGTTCTTTAAAATTGTGTCTCCAGAAAATGGTTCTAAAATTCTTTCTGCGTCTGTCTTATCTTCTTTTGGTTTTTCTTGTTTGTTGTTTTGTGAAGGTTTCTGGTTGGGCTCTTTATGTTCTGGTTTTTGGTTTTGATTTTGTTCTTCTTTTTTTGTAAGGTGTTCTATATTCTTTTTAGCGGCAAGATGATCTGGATTCATTTCTAATGTTTCGGTATATGATTTTAATGCGTTCTTTTTGTCCCCTAATCTAGCATAAATATTGCCAAGGTTGAAATTTGCTTTTGCCTTTAATTCTTTATCCGCTTTCGGGTGAGTTAAAATTTTTTCAGAAAGTTCTTTCGCTTCTTTATATTGCCCTAATTGGTAAGCCGAAGCTGATTCATTGTAGATTAGTTTTGGATCGTCTTTGATGTATTCTTTTGCTTTTTCAAACTCCTTTTGACTTTCGTTATAATTTTTATTATTATAAGATTTTACCCCACGTTCGATAGAGTTGCCGCCTGGGTCGAGTTCCCAAGCTTCTAATCTACCCCAACCAAAAGATATAAGAAGTAGTACAATTAAATAAATTTGTGTTGGTAATTTTTGTATAAAAAAAATAAGAATTCTTTCTAAGAATAAAAAGCAAATGGCTGCAATTATATACGGATGAGCACCATCTTCATTCTTAAAATGTTCAATCATCTGAATTTTATTTTTTTTGATGGATTGGATTGTATCTAAAAGAGCGTATGCTCCCTCTGCTTCGAAAGATACATCATAATAAGTACCATGATTTTGTTCGGCAATTGATTTTAATTTGTCTACATCCATTTTTGAAATCACTAAATTTGGTGTCATTGGTGAATCGGAAATACCTGCATCCATAGTCACATAACCTCCTCTTCCTGTTCCTGGGTCGCGGTATTCAATAAAACTCCCTTCTTGCGTACCGATCCCCCAAACCATCACTTCCCCTTCTATTGTTGGCAGATTTTGGTTCTCGTGATCTTCTCCATCGGAAACAACTATTGTTATTTGTGAGGATATATTGTTATTTTTTTTCCTTATTTTGTTTACTCGTTCGAGTGCTACTGCGAGGTCTGTTCCTTTTGCACCTACCATTTCTACGCCTAATGCTTGAACGTAGTCTGAGACTGCAGTGATATCGGAAGTTAAAGGACAAAACGAAAAGGATTGACCAGCAAAAACAACGATTCCTATTCGATTCCCTTTTAGATTAGGTAGAATTCTTAAAGCTAAGTCTTGAAATCTTTTGAGTCTGCTTGGTTTAACGTCAATTGCATTCATTGATAAACTAACATCGACCACAAACAAAATATCTGCTGATTCGAATTCTTTAATGGAGTCAACTTCTGTAGATTTGGTTTTAAATAGGGAATAAAATGCCAAAAAGAGGGCTAGCAGAAAACAGAAAATCTTTAATATGTATATTTTTGTATTACCTGTATAAATTCTATTTTTTAGGATTTCATGTTTTTCTTTGAAAAGGTTTGCTTTAACATTGATATATAGTTTTCCAGAAAAAACTATAATCCAAATGAGTATAGAAATAAGTGAAACTATTGCTATAAAATTCAGATTCACTATAGTTTCTCCGTGAGTGGAAAAAACATGGTGAGACCAACTATCCCTAGTAAGCTGAAGAAAAAGAATATAGCGGTAGGGAAATGTGTTTCGCGTATTTCCATAGGTTTTGAAGGGAGTTCCACCTTTTCTAACCCATTGATTTCGCTTAGAACTTCTTCCAATACTTCAGGTGATTCGGCTCGAAAAAATTTGCCATTGGTGCTTTGTGAAATTTCCTCCAAGGATTCATAATTTACTTCGTATTGGCTTTGTTCTTTTCCAATTCCTATACTATAAACTTTAATTCCAAATGCCTTGGCAGCTTGTGATGCTGTTTCAGGGTCAAGTTTCCCGGTGTTTGAAACTCCGTCTGTAAGAAGGATAATGATTTTTGATTTTGCTTGGGAATCCTTGAGTCTGTATGTCGATAGTACTAAAGCATCACCAACGGCTGTTCCTTGTTCGGTAATATCTTCATCTGATGCTTCCGTGATTAGTTCTTCTAACGCGTATCTGTCGTTGGATAAAGGAGATTGAAGATAAGCGGCACCTGCAAAGAGAACGATTCCAATTCGGTCATATACTCTTTTTTTTATGAAGTTTCTAAGTAATTCTTTTGAAACTGTAAGTCTATTTTTTGGTAAAAAGTCATAGGAATTTACCATAGAGCCAGAAATGTCTAATGCTATCATGATATCAATCCCATTGGTTATATCGGGTGTTAATTTGTATTTTTTCCCAGGCCCTGCTGCGGCGATAATTAGGAAAATGGCTGCCAAATAGATGATCAATTCTGATAATTTTAAGAGTATAATTTTGGATTTAAGAAATATTTTTGACTTTGGTATTTGAAATCGATCTGACTGGACCAGTAATACTGCTCCCAATGGTTTTTTCTTCCATTGATATATAGCGATTATAAGAAAGGGAACTATAAGTAATAAAAGGTAAGGTCTTTGAAATTCTTCCATAATTACAGCTCAAAATCCTGTTTTATTTTTTCCCAGATAGTTAGCGCTTTTTCTTTGCTAATTTCTGTTAAGTTGTTATCATACTTTGTTTTTCTAAAGTATATTCGCAATTCCCTTAGTATTGAATCTTTTATATGTGTTTTGTCAAATAATTGTGCTAAAAATTCTGAATCTGTTTTGCCGAGTAGATTTTGACCTAATTTTTGTGAATATGTTTCTTTCAGGTACTCACTGATTTTAAAGGCAAATATTTTTTCTAGTATCTGGTCCGATTGTAAATAAGTTTCTATATTATGAAGTCGTCTGGTTTTTTCTTCGAATACGGGTTGTTTCTCCCAAATTGCATCTACAATTGTTTGTTTTGATTTCCAGTAAATATATAGTGCATATAAAAGATAAACATTCACTCCGGTAATTAAAAGAATGATAAATAAACGAAAAAAATAGGGACCTGAAAATGCGATTGGAGGTTCAATGTCTTCGATATCAGGTTCGTTTCCAAGAAGTTGCGATTTGACTACTATGTTTAATTCGGATTTCTTTGGATCATTATTTTTTGTCCAAGAGACAGGGACTCTGAAGTTTCCTGGCTTATAGAATATGATAGATGTTTTTAATTTCGAGTTTTCTTTTGTGGTATTAAATATTTTAAAAGAAGGCATGGTATCATCTTCGTAAAAATCTCCATCTATCACTTCTAAGTTATGTTCATCTTCTTCAGTTAATTCAATTTGATAATGAACTGTATCTCCAACATATATATCATTTTCTAATATAAATTCTTTGGGATGTGCGAAAATAGGTATAGAAGTTAGAAAGAATATTATTAAGTATTTAGCCATTTCTTTTAGCTTTGAATAAGGGTAAAATCTGATTGGAAAGTTTTGAATTTGGATTGATGCGAACAAAGTTTTCTTTAAAAAATGATTTGGCTGCTTTTAAGTCTTTTTCATAAGTATTATCTGAGTTGCGAAAACTAGTTTTTTCTTCTGATATTTTCCCAAATAACTTAAACCAAAATGGAAGTTTTATCATTTCTAATTCGTCTTCAATCCATATCCCGATTGGATCCCAGACTTTAGAAATAATATTGTTTTTTGTATAATTTGAAAATTCAATAAAATCAGAAATCCAATAGCTAACTGCAAATTTTGGGAACAGTTTAAATGCATATTGGAATGCCTCTCCATAATTAGTTCCTTCGCCTTTTTTCAGTTTTGTGATGTTGGTGAAGGTGAAAAAAACTTCTGATTCTGTTTTTAACCATTTACCTGAAGAATTTTTGCCATTTGAGAAGCCAATTAACAATACTCGATTCCCTGATTTTATATGGAACAAAGACAAAAACAAAGCTATCTGGAATGCAGTGTCTTTTTTTAAGCCACTGAGCGAATCACTTATATCATAGAAGATAATTACCGAAGCATCACGTTCTTCGTAATATTCTTTTGTATGTAATTCGCCTGTTCTTGAAGTCACATTCCAGTCGATATAACGTATATCGTCTCCCAAATGGTAGTTCCTTACTTCTTTGAAATCAAGCCCCCTTCCCTTCAGTGACATGGTTAGAAGGCCCTGTCTCGTAGAGGGAAATTTCTTTTTAGATTCCCATTGTAAAACCTGGAGTAAGCGTTTTAGCTCAGGTGATAACATCTAAGGAACTTCCGTTACAGATAGGATTCTTTTAATAATGGAATCTGTGCTGATATCCTCGCTAATTGCTTCAATTGTTAAATGAAGTCTATGTTTTACGATTTCGGAGAAAAATCGTTGGATGTCTTCCGGGATTACAAAATTGCGACCTTCGAGCAATGCGTTAATTCTACTGACTTTCAGTAAAGCAAGACTGGCCCTAGGACTTACTCCATGTTGGATATAGGTTTTTAATTCACTATCGACCGTACTTTCTGGTCTTGTATTTCTTGTCAGGCTTACAATATAGTTTTGTAATTTTGGTTCAATGAAAACTTTGTTTGAAGTTTCTGATATTTTTTGAATGTCTTTCGGATGTATTATTTTTTTGGATTTTTTCTTCGTGTTACCTAAATTGCCATGTTGGTGTAAAATTGTTAATTCATCATCGAATGACGGATAGGTGACTGTCACTTTAAACAAAAAGCGGTCTAGTTGTGCTTCTGGGAGTGGATAGGTTCCTTCCTGATCAATTGGATTTTGTGTGGCTACGACAAAAAATGGTGAGTCAAGGTCAAAGGTTTGGTCTGCTATGGAAACTTGTCTTTCTTCCATACACTGGAGTAATGCAGATTGAACCTTTGCTGGAGCTCTATTGATTTCATCAGCAAGCAAAACATTTGTAAATATTGGCCCTTTCCTTATTTCAAAGGATGATGTTTTAGGATTAAATATATTTGTTCCCGTTAAGTCAGCTGGCAGAAGATCAGGAGTGAATTGTACTCTTGAGAATTTTGCATCCATTATGGATGCTAAATTCTTTGCAACGAGAGTTTTGGCCAAGCCAGGCATCCCTTCGAGTAACACGTGTCCGTTGGCCACTAGGCCAACGATTAGAGATTGGATTACATTGTCCATCCCTGAAATTGATTCGGATAGTTCCGACCGTATTAACTTAACTTGGTCGGAAATTTCTTTGATTTGTTCTTCGTTTATTTGCATTGCGATTGAGTCATTTTTGGCATCGGTTTATCAATCATAAAGTATTCGGTTTTCCCCCCAATGGTCCAACATCCCATTTTTCTCCCTTGAGGTTCGACAGGCCCTTTTCCAAGTTCTCTTCCATCTTCTGAATATTCAGTTGCGTCTTCAGTCGAACGAATGACCATTCTTTTTTTTCCTGAAGGATAGAAGTAAGTATATGGAATACTAGGTTTGTAATTTAGTTTTAAATCTTGGGTTTCTTCATCAATTTTAACAAGCGAAAAGAAAAGTTTTCCTTCACCTAGAATTTTTCCAGTGTTGTCATATACTTTAGCGGATTCCAACATACTTTCGTTTGCCATATTTCCATGATACCCAATCTGTCCATTTTTATAATAGAACTTCCATTCGCCGGTTCTTGTATGTTTTCTTGGGCCTGCTCCAAATAGTTTACCGTCTGCATAGTATTCTTTCCAAATTCCTGTTCTTTCATACTTAATGTCTAAGTTTTCTGAGTTTTCTTTTTTGGAATATGATCCTTCTGCTAGTACGTTACCTTTTGGTCCAAACATTTTCCACAAACCAGAACGAACATCTGATACATATGATCCTTGTGATTCAA
This sequence comes from Leptospira montravelensis, assembly GCF_004770045.1. Lineage (NCBI taxonomy): Bacteria > Pseudomonadati > Spirochaetota > Leptospiria > Leptospirales > Leptospiraceae > Leptospira > Leptospira montravelensis. Next base: position 32,392 of record NZ_RQFO01000011.1, on the reverse strand, counting down.
TAGCCCCATCTTTATAATAGTTAACTTCTTGGCCATTTTTTAGACCATTGGCATAGGAAACTTTTGTTTTAGTTCCATTTCCATCTGCTCCGATGAAATAGTAGATCCATTCACCATCTTCTTCATTATCTTTGAAAGAACCTTTTTCTACCCACTCACCTTTGTTATTCTTTCTATAGTATGGACCATTTTTTTTATCATCTACGTAAGTGGTTTCCGAGGTGACATTGCCTTGTTTATCAAAAGTTTTCGCAACCCCTTCTTTTTTGCCGTCAATCCACGGTGTTTCCGCAAGAAACTTTTGCGGATTTTCTGGATCTGGTTTTTTCCAAATTCCCGTTTTTTTACCATCAATATATTCCCCTACTTGGTCTAGTGTGGATTTATACTTTGGATTTTCTGCAGTTGAACCAGGTTGTTCGAACTGAATATATTCCTCCCAAGAGCCATGTTTTGGGAGTGATTTGATTTTTGCGGGAGCAAATTTAGATACTTGGTCTTCAGAGCATCGGGCACCGCCACATTCTGCTTTAACTTCTCCGATGGCTCGAAGTCCTCCCGAATTTTTGAAACGTTCTGTTCGTATCCATTTACCTTTGGTAAATTTTAGTTCGAATTCTTGGTCGCCTGACCCGTCTTTTATGGAGGCACCTGAACATTGGATTGCCAGTATTGAGATAACTAAGTAGAGAAGTTTTGGTTTCATGTTTCTATCCTATCAAAGAGATGCGCGCGTTTCAATTTATTTACTGATAATAATTCACTCGCAATCGCTATTTTTCCTCCGGTTAACTTATCAGAGAAAAAACGTGGAGGCAGTATATGAAAGGCTCCTTCCCCTTTTACATATAAAATTTCCTTATCGAGTGAAGTTAATTCACATTCTAAAAATACTTTCCTTTTTGCTTTTTTAATTGGCCAAGCCCTAATGAGTAATTCTTTTTCTACCGGTGTTGCTTTGTGGAATTTGAAGCTCATAGTATCTGTCATAACTATATAACCCAAATGAAAACAGAGTCCTCCCATTGCTTCATCTAATACAGTAGAAAGTATTCCTCCATGTACGAAGCCAGGTGCTCCATTATACATTTTTTTGAAATTATATGTAAAATTGACCTCTCCCGTTTCATCGTGGAAAGTGAAGTCCGCTACGAGTCCTAACGGGTTTTCTTTTCCACACCCAAAACATGTATCATGATGGATTTCGTAGCCATGTCGGGAAGGATTTTCTATAGGCTGATTCATTTATTGTCCTTAGTATTTAGTTTTCTAAAAAATCGATGATAACATTGGCAACTTCTTTCGGGGAATCCATATGTAAATGGTGCCCTCCCGGAAGAATTACTTCTGTTAGGTGTTTTACTGCGTCTTTTCGGTGTTTGTATTTTTCGGCTATCGGGAAACCGGATTTATCACCTAATATTAGCAATGTTTTGCAATCTATGCGACTGCAAAAGGATACAATCTGCTCTTCTGTATATCTGAAAAATGAGTTGTAATGAAGTCTTAAATCCCTTCTTGGTTTTAATCCCTTGGGGGTTTTTTCAATACCTCGTTCCATTAAAATTTCTGCTGATTCTTTCTTCATATCACCAGCTCTCATGCGTACACCGACAGCAGATTCCATATCCGGGAAGAAAGTCTCTTTTTTGCCTCTGGGGTGTAGGATTTGTTTGATCGCCTCTGTAAGTATATCTGGTGCTGATTCCGAAAGATTTGTAAGAGGTCCTAATGATTCGATTAATATCAGTTTTTTGATTTTTAATAGGTTTGTACCGGCAACTAACGTTGAAACGGCGGCTCCCATTGAATGTGCCATTAGGATAAAATCTTCTAAACCAAGGGCTTGAGCAATTGATACAACCTCAAGCGCATATTCAGCAAAATAATATAGGGTATTTTCGGGTTTATGGCTCGATTTACCATGTCCAGGAAAATCGATAGATATGAACCGGTAATTAGGAAAGTAATTTGCTAATGGTGCAAAACTGTTTGCATTGTCCAACCAACCGTGAAATGCAAGGATAGGAATTCCTTGTGGATTCCCCCACTCAATCCCCTCAATAGAGTGAAATTTTGTGTGAATAGAAATTGGTAGCATATACCTAAGGCTTTTTGATTCCTCCCCATTGTAAACATTTATCTTTTGGATTTAAGCTTGATTCTTTTTCCCTTTCTTTATGAAATTTGTTCATGAATCGTTATCTTTTTCTAGTTCTATTCTTAGTATTCGGATTCCCGCTTTTTGCTGAATCTAAACAAAAATCTATATGTATCAGTTTATCTGATTGTGAAACAAAAGCAAACGCAACTACGATCCATCGAAAGAAAATCACCTACTTAACTTTTGGACTCACGGAATATTCTAAGGAAGTTCCGGCGGAGAAACTAATCCCCTTATATTTAAAACGAGTTAGGTCTACTATTTTGGAAGCAAATGGTGATACAGGTTATCAAGGAGAAATAGTTTTGAAAGTAAGTCATAAACCCGAATATAAAAAGTCTCAATTTATAAAAGCGGAAGAAGACCTTAGATTTCTTGAGTCCAACCAGAACTATCTTTCGAAGGATCAATCCTTGGAACTTTCAGAATTACAAACTCTATTTAGCGAATCAAAATGAAGAAAACTCTATTTGTATTTCTTTTTTTGTTTTACTCCTGTGCACAATTTTCTCGTGAAGATCAATTTAGGGAAGAATGTGAAAAGGTTAGAAATCGAAGTTATATTTTTATGTTACCGATTCTTCAAAGACATACTGCCGATGGAAATACAGAATTAAATTCTGCTGTTTGGATAGGTAATGCAGAACTTGCTTATAAAAAGTGTATTTCCGAGGCTGAGAAAAACCGTTACAATTTACGATCGAACTGAAAGTTCATCCATTTCTTCTTGGATCAGTCTTGATCCAGCGCGGAATGTTAAGTAACTCCAAACCCAACTGAGGAGTGTGCTCACTTTGTTTTTGAATCCAACTTGGTAAACAAGATGCACAAAAAGCCAACCAAACCATCCAAAAATTCCCTTTAATCTAATTTTGCCAAATTCCGCAACTGCATCGGTTCTTCCAATGGTCGCCATATTCCCTTTATCAAAGTAATGAAACGGAGTTAATGGTCTATTTTTTTCTATTGAATCGATTGTTTTGGCAACGTATCTTCCTTGTTGCATCGCAACGGGAGAAACGCCGGGTAATGGTTTTGACAGTCCCTTCCCATAATTTGCTGCATCACCTATCACAAAAACTTCCGGATATTCGGTGGTTCGACAAAATTCGTCCACGATAATTCTGTTCGCCTTATCCTTGTTAAGTGGCAAGTTCTTGGCTAATTCCGAACCTTCAACACCTGCTGCCCAAATCACAGTTTTTGATTCTATGGTTCTATCTTTTAGAACAACGCCTGTGTCAGTAATGTCGAGTACGGGGGAACTGGTAAGTACTTCTACTCCCCTTCTCTCTAGTTTTTCCTGGGTAAAGGCACTGGATTTTTCACTAAAAGCAGCAAGTAACCTAGGTCCTGCTTCGATGAGTGTAACTTTTGTCATACCAGAGTCGATATTTCTAAAGTCTTTACGGATGATATTATGAGAAAGTTCGGCAATGGAACCTGCAAGTTCTACACCAGTTGGTCCTCCGCCTATGATTACATAATGCATAAAACTTTTTGCTTTTTCATAATTACCAATTAGTTCGGCTTGTTCGAATGAAAGTAGAATCCTTCTTCTGATAGATAAAGCATCTTTTAAGTTTTTTAAACCTAAGGTTTTTTCTTTCCAGCTATTGTTTCCAAAATAACTAGTTCTCGCGCCAGTTGCTAAGACAAGATAGTCATAGGATTCGGAGTTGTTTTGGAATTCTACTTTGCGATTATTGAAATCAATTGCTGTGACATCACCTAAAAGTATTTTTACATTTTTATATTTTGTTGTTATGGATCGAGACGGTATAGCAATGTCAGCAGGTGAAAGTACTGCCGTAGCCACTTGATATAAAAGTGGTTGAAATAGGTGATGGTTTTTTTTATCCACAACGGTAATTTCGAATCGTTTATTATTTGCAAGAGTTTTGATTACTTGTAATCCGGCAAACCCAGCTCCAATAACTAAGATTTTTTTCTTTACTTGAGACATTTTATTTCTCCTAAAAAATTTAAAAAACCTAAAGAACAATCTTCTACAAGATCTTGCACCTTTTTAAATGCGACTTCATTCTCATAGTAAGGATCAGGTACAATTGGTGCACCTGCATCACTTCTAAATTTACCAAATAGAAGTATTTTATCCTGAATATTTTTCTCATTAGTTAGACTACTTACAGCCTGGAAATTGTTTTCATCCATAACTAACAAATAATCAAAATAGGTTAAATCTGCTTTCGTTAACTTCCTTGACCTATGAGTTAAACTTATTCCTCTGTTCTCTGCCTCTTTTCTAGTTCTTGGATCCGCTAACTCACCATCGTGGTAACCTGAAGTGCCACACGAATCTATTTCGAATAAGTGATCTAACTTAGTTTTGATTACTAAGTTTTTGAATGCTCCTTCAGCAGCAGGAGAACGACAAATATTGCCTAAACAGATAAATAAAACTCTGATTTTTTCTTTCATTTAATTGAGATAGTATATATATTTTTTGCCTTCATCTTTGAGCCATTTCTCTGCAATTTTGTAATTGGGGTTTTGTGATTCTACAATTTTCCAAAATTTTGAGGAGTGGTTGTGTTCGATCGTATGTGCGATTTCATGCAGGATGATATATTCAATAATATAGTCGGGACAATGTACTAAACTTAAATTTAAAGATATTTGGTTTTTTGAATTACAACTACCCCAAAGAGATCGCATTGCTTTTATTGAAATTTTTGTTACTTTTGTATTTAAAGCGGTAGAGGTTTTTTCGATTATTGGTAAAATTTTTTCTAAAAGAATTTCTTTTAATAGCTTTTTGCATTTCCGAATTTTTGATCCTGAATTATCGCCATTTGGGATTTGAATGGTTTTGCCAAGATAAGAATACTTCTTTTCTGAACTTAATGATATTGTTGTTAGAATTCCGAATATATGAATTTTTTCGCCATCTTCAAATTTCAATTTTTGTGGAATGTCTTTTGGAAGTTGTTTTAATTTGGCTAAAATCCAGTCCTTCTTTTCAAACAAAAACTCTTCCAATTGTTTTTTGGGAACTCGGGCAGGATGTTTTAAAACAACTCTACCATTCTGATATACTACTAGTGAGATGTTTCTCCCTTTGGTAGTTTTTCTTTCGATTGTTAAATCTATCATTATGTTTATGAAAGTATTAGTTATCTGTTTTCTGGTAATCTTTTTCGTTAGTATCTAGTTTTTGATTCCAATCTAATTTATTTAGAACGCCAATTTCGATTGAGTAATCTTTTATGTTTATATGCGATTTAAATCCGCTTACTAAATTGGATGCAATATCTTCTGAGGTAAGCCCTCCTTGCGAGGTGAATCTTCCTTCTGAAAAAAATCTTCTATGGTTGATACGTAAATAACTTAGCCAATGATTATTCATTTTGTAACCAACCTCGACTTTAGATGTCCAACCTAAGCCATAATTTTCTGAGAAAAAATTGATGGATCTTTGTACATGGAAATCTCGTGTTTTGATTCGTCCGAAAGATGGCATTAAACTTATATCGAGGTAGAAATCACCTTGGGAATGACGGTAACCGCCACCACCAAAAAACTCCCAAAGGTCATTGGAGAAACTCAGGCCTAGTCCAATTGGTCCGTAAAAAACCGGATTCGATTCTATAAATTGATTCACGTCATAAAAATAATATTTAAAATATGAATACCTAGCACCAGCTGATAGAAAAAAACCAGAGCCATCAGCCCAATAATTCGGATTTGCACTTTGAAAGTAATATCTACCGAAGAACTCTGCTTTATTCTCTGAGACTGTTGATTTCCCTTTACCATCAGCAAAGTTCCTGCTACCCGCATAAACAGTTGCTGAGTCTCTATAACTCCATTCACGTGTTGCGATATTAGTAGTATTTTCTGTGGAGACGGAACCAAGGAAAAAATCTTCGTCACGAGCTTGTCCTGACTTTTGATACCATCCTGTAGTTTTGAGTGCTCCACTAATTTCCCATCGATCTTTAGTTACGATTCCTTGGATTCCAAATAGAGTAAATTCTCTTGGAAAAGAAATTCGTGACCCTCCGCGAATCCCTGATAAATTTGGGTACTTATTTCCTGTCTCGAAAATGTATTCTCCGCCTGATTTTTCGAGAGTTGGCCCCCAGATAATTTCAGCGGAAACGGAACTAACGCTTAACAATAAAAATAAAATGGCAAAATGAAATTTTTTAGGCACCAACTTACGATCTATTTGACCCTAAAGTTGTAAATTCCTAAATTTTGCCCGAAGGATATGGTTGGTTATGGCTTCTTGTTTTTTGAAACGGTCTTCGTTCTCTCTTAAGGGTGAAATGATTTCACCCCTAAGAGACATAATTAAATTGACAGTCCGGATAGGCTCACTCACCATCTAGTAGGTTATGGGCAAAACAGATTCTATATTTACAGAAGAGGAAGCAGCCAAATTTGTTGGGATGAACACTAGCGAGTTTTCAGAAAAAGCAGCAAACCTGAAAATACCTGGATGGAAATCTAAAGAATTTAAGCAGTCGATTCTGCTGAAATATTTTGAACCTAGGCAAAGTGATGGTTTTGATAGCCATGTGATTGCGGTATCAAACCAAAAGGGGGGGGAGGGGAAAACGACGATTAGTTTGTATCTTGCTGAGGCCCTTGCTGAAAACCATAAAGTTTTGTTGATTGATTGGGATCCTCAGGCAAATGCGACTCAATTATTTTTGAAAGATGATGTACCTTCGGTAATGGATTATTTGGGATACCGAGGGAAAAAAGCAAAAAATATAGAACCGGCAATCAAATCGATTGGTGAAAATTTTGACTTGTTACCTTCAACTTTGGAGCTGGCAAATTTAACCACGCCCTATGAAAGGGATGATTTTGAATTGTTAAATGAAGCAATTCTACCTTTACGTTCGCGATACGAGTATATCATTATTGATTGCCCACCTTCTCTAGGCCTTATTTTGGAAAATGCATTAATATGTGCTGATTACATACTTGTTCCCATTCAAACCAGAGCTTTTAGTTTACAAGGGATTAGAGATCTATATGAAACATTTCAGAAAATCCAGAAAAAAGCTAACCAGAGGTTGAAGTTATTAGGAGCTGTTTTAAATCAATACGAAGGTCAGAAAGCACTTGCTGGTCTTGCTGAAGGCGTGAAAAAATATTTTCCTGTATTTGAAACGGTCATCCAACGGAGAGAATCCATTCCTCAAGCCCAAGCAAAAATGTCTTTTCTTGCTAAAATTGACTTAGCAACAATGAAAAATTTTCGTGAACTTGCTTCCGAGGTTAAAAGTAAAATAGATGTCCAAAAAAACTGAATTCCAAGCTTTAGATTTAATCTCTGCGTATTCGGAAAAGAAAAAGAATCCTTCGCATTTAGAGCTGAGTCAAATTTTTCCTAACCCAACTCAACCTCGTCTCATCGGTCGAGAAGACACGACGGACTTGTTGCCTTCGATGGAAAGGTTAGGTTTAATCGAACCAATCCTGGTCAGGAAAGATAAAGGTAAATATTTAATTGTTGCTGGGGAACGCCGATATCGTGCTGCCATCAAGTTAGGATGGAAAGAAATTCCTGCGATTATCACCGAAGCAAATGAAGATGTCTGTTATGAGATGTCACTTGCGGAAAATGAAAAGAGAAAGAATCTAAATCCTTGGGAAGTTGGCAAAGCAATTCAGTTCCTTCGTAAAGAAAAAAGAAAAACAGCAGAAGAAGTCTCTGAATTGTTGGGTTACAGCGGACGGTATGTAAAGCAACTTAGCAGTATTGCAAGACTGGACCAAAAATCTGTAATGGAGCTGATAATTAGTGGCAAACCACTTTCAGTGAAGAATCTTGAAGAATTACTTAAACGTAAAGAAAACAGAGGGGGTGAAACGATTTCACCCCGACCAGGATCTGCTTCGACCCGTGTCAGTATCAATTTAAGTAAACTTAGCGGGAAAGTGCGAGATAACTTTTTAAAAGATTTGAGTATACTTAAAAAGAAGTACGGAATCAACGAGTAGGAAAAAATGAAATCAAATTTAAAACTGAAAACGATAGACGACATTGAAAGAGAGTTGTCTATTATTGTTGTTTGTGAAAAAAAACAAAAGGCAGACATTACGTTAAGTCAAGTATATGACTTTTTGGCCGAGTCAATTGAATTATCTATCCAAAAAGTTGGATCGACAACCAAAAGAAATACTATCAATAAAATATTAGGAAAATATAAGTTTGCAAAACTGCTTTCAAAAGGTAGTTACACTAAGGCAAACCAAATTCCAGGTTTCCCGCTTAAAGATTTGGGTGATGCGGAATCAGCACTGCTAAGATTAAAAACATCGTTAACTGCTTTTAAATTACATTCTGGTCCTTTTGCAGACCATTCAGTATTTGGTGAATTAGATAAAAAACAGTGGGAACGCATTCATGGAATTCTTGCTGCTTTTTTGTTTGGATATATTCAATTATACGGTGATGAAAAACTACGGTTTGCCAAAGATAGAGAGCAGAAAAAAGAAAGAGCTTTTTCTGATAAAAAACAAAACAATCATCAACAGAAGAAAAAAGATGATAGAGATCCAAAACCTAGTGGTCATAATAGTCGCAAATGGAAAAATAAAAAGAAACCACATAACAAAGGAAATAAAAACCAAGGTGGAGGGGGTGGTCTTAGATGAAAATATCCTTAGTAGCTGGAAGCCATAGAAAGAATTCACAAACATTTAAAGTAGGTAAATTCCTAGCCGAGATATTAAAAACAAAAGGTATTGAAACTAGTCTTTATGATTTAGGTGGAAATCCTCTTCCATTATGGGATCCATCAATGTGGGAAAAGGATTCAGAAATTAAAAAATTTTGGTTAGAATATAGTTCAGGGTTTAGTAGTGCTGACGCATATATATTCCTTTCTCCAGAATATGCAGGAATGGCAAGTCCTGCTTTAAAGAACTTTTTTCTTTACCTAAGCGGTGGTGATATCTCGCATAAACCTGGACTCATTATTACAGTTTCCAGTGGAATGGGTGGTAGTTATCCGAATGCTGAGCTACGAATGTCTAGTTATAAAAACACTCGTATTGTTTACCTACCTGATCATGTAATTGTTCGGCATGTGGAATCTGTTTTGAATTCTGAAAATCCAGAAAGTAAAGATGATGAATATATTAGATCCAGGCTAACCTATACTTTGAATGTATTGGTAGAATATGCAAAAGCATTTGCTACCGTTCGTCAGAGTGGTGTAATCGATATAAAGACTTACCCTTTTGGATTGTAAATGCTATGATGATTGGGATACCGACGTTTAGAACTAATGTGACAATATAACCTATTACCGGACCGCCAAAAGTATAAGGATCCACGCTGTGCATCATGTGGATGATAAACGGGTGTAATAAAAATATAAATAGGCTATTGTTTCCTATAAATGAAATCCAATCTGAAATCTTTCTATTGAATTTGGGCAATAATTCCCAAATTCCAAAAAAGATAAATATGGGGTATATTAGGTGATGGTTTTTGAAATCTACAAAATATCCAAAACTAAATAGGATTAAAAAAAAGAAAAATAATATGGCAAAGGTTCCGAATATAAGAGACTTTTCTCTATTTTGGTTAGCTTTTTCTTCATTGGAAAGTCCGATATAGATTCCTAAGATAAAGAAAAAAATATAATTCAAAATTGATATAGCATGATACTCTTTAGGTAGAATTGAGTCAAAAAAGCCTAAGTTAGAAGATAAATTTAATAAAAAAGAAATAAGTAGTAATGACTTCGAAAACAACTTATTAGAGAGTAGTTTATCAAAAAGATAAAACAATAAATAAAACTGAATTAATAAAGGGACAAAATAGAAGGGTGCGAACACTTTCCCTAAGAAATAAAATTGGATAAATTCTAATGCATTGTAATGGTTATATTTTACTAAATATCCAAAACCTGAGGCAAGTGTGTATGGTAAAACGAGGTTCTTTAGTTTTGAAATCCAATAACCATCTTTTTTTCTTAAAAATATAGCAGATGTTAGTATAAACAAAGGGACTGAAAATCGAGAGAGGTTGGAAAAAAATAGTGTCGTTCTGATCACAATTTGATCGGCAGGATGAAAAAATTGGAAATATGAATGGATATGGATTAGGACGATTCCAACCATCGCGAATCCCCTCAAGACATCGAACCGATTTTCTCTGCCTTGTCTGGCTCCCAGTGGGTGCGGGATGGAGTAGGGGATTTGAAAGACCAAAAGACTCAAAGCTGCCAGTCCCGTTAGTATGATCCCTAGTAATTCCCATTCCATAATTGCTATCTCCTTTACGGCATTTTCTTTTCAGATTTCCTGGTGCAAAGGAAAATGAATTCAGATTTTAGGCAAAATAGCCAAAAATAGATATAGGAGCCACGAATCAATGAGCAAACTCAACATTCCGCCAAATCAGAGAATCTTCAAAGAAGGGGAACTGAATAATGCGATGTACATCATCCTCCAAGGAAACGTTGAGATATTTTTTACGGTGAATAATAGCCAAACAAGATTGGCTCTCATGAAACCTGGAGATTTTTTTGGCGAAATGGCTTTGTTTAGTTCAAACCCAAGAAGTGCTACTGCAAGAACGATAACAAATTGTGAAGTGGCAGTTATTGAAAGCAAACAACAGTTAGAAAACTTTCTGGTAAAGAACCCAAAATTTGCTGCAAAGATGGTTTCGATTATGGCAGATCGTTTAGCTAGGACAAACGAACTTCTCATTAGTAGTATGGAAAAATCAGTAGCTAAGAAGATTGAATTTAGCAACGAAGTTGGCAAGGAACATCAAATAGCGATTAGTGATGTTCAAGATGTGGAATGACTATCCGTAGATTGTCGGTAAATTCTTTTTAATTAATGTAATTTCTAAAATAGGTGCATAACTTAAAAGGTTTTTGATATTTACAATTTGTCCTTCTGCCATTAAGAATTCTTTGAGAATTTCTAATGTTTCTTCTGGGGGAAGTGTGGATATACTAGGGTATTCTGGATGCCCCACTAAGTTAAATTCATCTGCAAGTTTCGGATCTTCTAACTGATTGTCTTCAAGGTTTAATAAATCTTTCCAGTTCATAATTTTAATTAAGCTAAGAGATTTTGGTATTCTTCTCTATGCTCCTCAAATTTGATTTTAAAACTATCCTGCATATCTCGAAATTCCTTTTCTGAAGAGATTTCAAAATATTCCAAAACTTCTGGTTCTACTGTGAAGTAATTTCCTTTGCCTCGACCAATGTTGGCTAAAATATCAGCTAGGTAAATGATCTGACATAGAATATTATTTCTAGTTTTGCATTGCCAAGGTTTGTGATGATAACGTATTACATCTAATATCTCCTCAGGGAAATTCCACTTTTCAGCCATCAAATGACCGATTTCGGAATGTGTAGTGCCTAAGGTATATTCTTCTACCCATTCTGAAATTTCATTATTGTCATCACTTCTAAGAACTCTAATTTGATTCACTTGGCTTAAATCCAGGGAAAGAAGTACCATCCTACCTAGATCATGAAGTAGGGCAGTAATAATAGCAGGTTCTAATAACTTTAAATGTTTTTTGCGATCTTCTATCAGAAACCTCGCATACATAGATGTTTTGAAAGAATGTGTCCATACTAATACTTGTTTCGCATAACGAGAGTTAAGTATTTTTTTCGCACCTAATGTTAAAAAAATAGATTCAAGATTTTTGAGACCAATTCTTTTCACTCCTTCTAAAACAGAAATAATTGGAGTATGTGCTCCAAATAGAGGAGAATTTGCTATTTTTAAAATTTCAACAGTAATGGCTGGATCTTTTTCTACTTGTGCTGCAATTTCATGCCAATCGACATCTTTTTTCTTTGCGATAAGAATTAGTTTTTGGATCTGAGATGGAAGGGGAGGTAGGGTATTCACTTCACGGACAAGTAGATTTTTTATATTAGTCTGATTTTCCTTTGGTATAAGTTGTTTTGGAATTCGAATGATGACTTCTGTGTATTCATCTGTAGTCATTAACTGAAAAAACTGGTTCGATATACCTGAATTTCTGAGTAAGATATGAATGAGCACAATTCCAAGTCCAGAGCTCTCTTCATTGTCAACTGACTCGCGATAGGCGTCGTTTATGTTTTTGTATTTTTTGGACGCCTCAACTCTTTTTATAATTCTATTTTTTTCTTCGGGCAAAATTTTAGCATTATTTCTGACTCTAAATTCTATATAATCTTCTTTATAAATGGTGCTTAACGATATCTTGTAATTGGAATGATCCAGTGCTAAAAAGACTCTTTTGCGATTATGGCCAAATTCATCCTTGTACATAGGAATTCCTCTGGCATAATCATTTTCATCCCAGAGATTTAGTCCTTGTTCTTTAAAAAAAACACGTTTCCCGTTGGCCTTACAACCGTTTACCAGGAGCTCACTTAGGATGGTAAAAAGTATTTCATGTAGGAATTCTAAGGAAATACTACGAACCACTCTTCCAATCCAAACATCTAGTTCTGGACAGTCGATTTCCGAAAAGTGGACATATTCCTTGGAAATCAGCTTTCCGGAAAGGAAGTCCTCTTGGAAGGTAATGAGCGGAGGAATCGACATGATAAACCTGTTTTGAACCTTGTTTCTCTTTTTGAAAACAGAAAATTTTATTTTGAAATTTGGGTCAGGAATCCGATAATGTAGACTATGGAACTCTTAAAAAAATCCCTTTCGATTACCCTTGTGTTATTTGTAGCAGTTGTCTCTATCTCTGCACAGGACACCAAACCACAAGCCACCCCAACAGATGTGAACCAAGAGAATCACGATGCGAAAGAGGGACAAGATAAAGAGTTATTTGAATACTATTATAAAACCCGCCCAGAAAATTTGCCACCTAATAAAGCGAAATTGGAATATAACTTAATCAAGACGCTAAAAAAAGAAATTATGAGCCGGGACTATTCTAAGGAATCATCAGAAGCAATTAAAAAAATTGATGCTACGAATATTCAATACGAAAGGGTTTACAGAGAGAGTAAATGGCTTCGCGGTTTTATGACTCAGAACACTCATCTAAATTATTCAGAATTTATGTATGTTGTAAAACATGATAAATATATGTGTTTCGTAAGTTTTGATGTTAATCCTGAGAATTATTTACAACAATCTCGTCAGTCTCATTTAGTTTTTGCCGCGAAGGATAGGTTTGAGATAGTAATCCCAAAACCCTAACAATAAAAGTAAAACCGACTAATACGAGTAAATAGATAAATCCATATTGAAAGTATCTTTCTAAGTTTTCCAAAAGGGGGAGTGGTTCTTCATTCCCCTTAATTCTAGAAATTGCCGTTTGTTTCCCAAAAATTCTAATTTCCTTTTTATAAACCTGAATCGTATCACCTAACCTTAGCTTTTTGTAAATAGAGTAGGGGATTCTCTCTGTAATTTCATGGAGTGAGCCGTTGCTTAGTCCGAAACTATAATGACATTGGTAAGCAATTGGGAATTGGTTTTTGACACGTGAGAGTTCTTGTACAATTGCAAAACTTCTATTCTTTTCCTCGTTTAAGTTTGCAGTTTCTGTTTTTAAGTTTTGATTTTCGAAATGGACTAGCGAATAGAATAGAGATACAACAATAAAAGATAAAAAAACCGCATTAGTGATCCAGACGGATACTCGAGGAGACATCTATGGCTTAGATGACTCCTCAAATGATTTTAGTGCTTCTTCGCGATCTGGATAGAATTGAAATGCATTGGAAAGACCAAGTAAATGAAACACTTGTAAGATGGAACTTGTTACACCAACTAAAGCCATTTCCTTGTTTCTTTTTTGCAAATTCATTTTTACATCCAATATCATACGAATTCCTAAACTGGAAATGTATCTAAGTTCAGAAAAATCTAAAATGAGATGTTTTCTGTCGGTCCCAACCATTTCATCGAGGATTGTTTGTGTAATACGGTCAAGTGGACCTGATTCCATACGACCTTTAATTTGGACGATGACAGTTCCATTGATACGTTTCTGTTCTATTTCGTATGGTAAGTCTTGCATGGATTCCCCTCTCTTTAGCGGAACAATTACAGATAATTTCTCTGGCGATAATCGAATCGTCGCCTTGGCGTAAGGTGGAAACGGATAATGTCTCTCCGTGAGAGAATCAACTGCGAGTCCACCATTCATTTCAGAAATAACTTCCACTTGATCTAAAGCCCTAAAATCTGCCAAGGAAAACTCTGTTTCTCGGGACTTCACTCGTATTTCTCGGGAATAAACATGGAAAAATGGCTCATGTTTGGAGAATGGCGAGAATTTTTTGGGAAAACATGAACTGATCCAACCTGTTGATCCCGCCCCTGTGTAAACTAGTAATCCGGAACATTTTTGTTCCTCTTTTTGTCCTTGGTAGGAAATCCAAAACCTGGATGTGAGATCTGGGCTATTGTTTCGGATAGAAAGTTCACAAATAGCTGGCACGGTTTTCAGTTTTGTTCCATTCGGATATAGGATTTCCGTATCTAAAAGTGACCAGGACTCCATTTGAGTTTGATTGAAGTTATTTTTTACGGCAATTTTTAGTTCCTCTGCGGTAAACCCAAGTAAGGCTCCCACGGAAGAATGTGGATCCGAATTACATCCAATTAAAGGTGTATTTCCTGCTAAATGTGCAACATAAGTAAAATGGTTATCACCACCATGAGCCACTATTAAATCGTATTTCGTTCCGTTTTCTGGATCAAAGTTTTCACGAAACACAAAGTCAGCTTCGGGAAAAACTTGGGCTTTTAAAAAATTTCGAGACTCTAATTGCCTCTCATGTGATTCCAAAGTTCTTTCAAAGACTTCTGGATTTTGGCGTGCAACTTCCTTGTAAGCCTGAATGGAGCCGTAAGTTTCCAAATCTAATTCGTATTTGGTACGTTTGAAGACCACTACGACCTTTTTATACTTGGTGGAAGGCATGAGTTTTGGAAGAAATTCCCATTTTCCTTAGGGAAATAAAGGTTTTTTTAAAAAAACTTCGAATTTCTTAGGAAATTTGGAGAAAAATTGTATCCAAAATCAATTTAGTCTTGTACCAAATCATGTAGTTTTATAAATAATGTGTAACCGTTAAATGGTTTAGAGGAAAATCAAAGTATGGCAACAACTCCTACCCCAATGAAGAAGTCCGAAATGCTCAGTGAACTAGCTGAAATAACTGGTATGACCAAAAAGAACGTAGCTGCGTTCCTAGACTCCTTTGTTGAACTCGCCTATAAAGAAACTAAGAAAAACGGAGCATTTGTGATTCCTGGTTTAGGAAAACTTGTTAAACGCAATCGTCCAAAACGCAAAGGAAGAAACCCTGCTACTGGGGAAGCGATTGTAATTCCTGCTAAGACTGTTGTTAAATTCACACTATCAAAAACTTGCAAAGACGCAGTTGTGCCTCCAAAGAAATAATTTAGTTTGTGAACCCAGGAGGATGACCGCCTGGGCATCTTATGGATAAAAAACCTTATCCTTTTTTACCTTTCGAAGATTCTCTCGTCGGAGAGAAGATTCTTCTCGTTTGGCAAGAAAACCATCATTCAGAAAAAAATCTAAAAGAACATTTGCTAAAAGCATTGGATCTGAGCGAAGACCAGGTTGTTTTTACACCAAATGCCATTAAACAAAAGTTAATGGTCTCATATCCTACTGAGATTCGTAAATTAATCGAAGAGAAAAAATTTTCTCAGATAACAGACTTATTATTAACAATTGCTAAAGGTAAGTCCGAACAATATCCTACTCCTGCCCTAGACATTACATTCGAGTTATTGGAATGGATTTTAACAGGGTTTGATTTGGATGATGTCATTGCAGAAACCTTATCTGCATTATTCGGAACTTCCTTTACCAATCCCTTTGTAGACCAAGTGCGCGCTGAATACATCAAAGAACTCAGAGGTTGAAGATTTTTTGGATGGTTTGGTTATTTTAATTGTCAAATATTGAACTTGGTTCAAATTCTGGAACAAATAAGGACTTTTGGTTACCAATATGCAAACTCGTACGATTTATAAATGGGGTTCTCCCGAAGTAGAAGAAAAATTACCGGCTCATACTTTAAAATTCTTAGAAACGCAATTTCCCGTGGACAAAGAGTTCAAAAATTCCTTTCCCAAAGGAGAACTCCCTCTAAATCCATTAAAAAAGTCTAAACTCTCTCAAGCTATTATCACAAAGTTAAAACAAATTGTCGGAAAAGATTATGTTTCGTTAGACGATGGTTCGCGCGCACGCCATTCCATTGGAAAATTTTATACAGAAATTTATAAAGCAAGGTTTGGTGAAGTCACTGACGTGGTGGACGTAGTTGTGTCACCAAAGTCAGAACAAGAGGTTGTAGAAATTATCTCACTTGCCAATACAAATAAGATTCCAGTGATTCCTTATGGGGCAGGGTCTACAGTCACAAAGGCATTACAAGCTCCTAAAGGTGGGATATCTTTAGATTTATCTCGTCTAAATCGAATCATCGAATTTAATGCCATTGATTCCACAGTCACTGTTGAGGCGGGAGTTTACGGTCCTGTCTTAGAAAAACATTTGAACGAACGGGGATACACTTGCGGTCACTTTCCTCAATCGTTTGAATTCTCAACAGTTGGTGGTTGGATCGCTGCTAAGGGGGCAGGGCAAGCTTCCACTGGTTATGGGAAAATTGAAGATATACTTCTTAGTCTAACAGCGATTACTCCTACTGGGAAATTTGAATCCAAAGCCTACCCAGCTGCATCCATTGGACCAGATTTATTCCGTTTGTTTTTAGGTACAGAAGGAAGTTTTGGAGTCATCACCAAAGCAACGTTAAAAATTCGTAAATTTCATCCGGAAAACTCCGCCAAAGGTTCTTTCATCTTTAAAAACTTTGAAAAAGCTGTAGAAACGATGAGAGATGTGATGCAGGCAGGCTTTGGCAAACCACATTTCTTCCGAATCCAAGACCCAGAAGAAACTGATATCTCTTTCCATATGAGTGGACTTCATGGAGGAAAGGAAGATTATTTTCTTAGGTTCATTGGTTACAAACCAATGGAAAGATCTCTTATGCATATCATCATTGATGGTGATCCAACTTATGCAAAAGAAGTTTTAAAAAAGATCAAAAAAATTGCAAAACGGAATGGTGGATTTTCGACTGGAGAATCTCCGGTAAACAAATGGTTACACCAAAGATACTCTAGTGCTTATTTAAGAGATTATCTAATGGATGAAGGGATTCGTATTGATACCTTGGAGACAGCTGTTAGTTGGTCAAATCTGCATGGGTTATGGGAAAAAACTAGGGCATATATTAAAAGCCATGAGAATACATCTTGTATGGTACATATTTCTCACGCTTATGAAAATGGAGCCAATTTGTATTTTATTTTTTTAAGTCCCATAGATAAAAAAAATGAAGAAACAAACTTTGTAAAATTTCATAAAGGAATTATAGATAGCATCCATAAAAATGGCGGATCGTTATCACACCATCATGGAATAGGAAGGATGTTATCACCTTGGATGGAAGGGGAAGTCGGTAAAGAAGGACTTCGCATTTTATCATCTCTAAAAAAGACTTTTGATCCAAAGGGAATCATGAATCCAGGCGGATTGTTAGGACTTAAATAATGGGTGTTTCTGAAAGGAAAAAACGAGAATTTGCACAGAGAGAAACAGATATTCTCAACTGTGCTATTGAACTCTTTAGAACTAAACATCCTTCTTTAGTAAAGATGGATGACATAGCTAAACAATTGGAGATAGGCCGGGGAACCATCTATCTCCATTTTAAAAGTAAAGATGATTTGATGGCGCGCATTCAATATGAAGATTATGTTCGTTTGCGTAAACGTTTAGAAAAGGCTTTTGAGGCACAGACGGCGATTGAGATGTCAAGAAAAGCAATTAGGGCTTATATAGATCATTGTTTAGGTGATCGTCATATGTATCTTGTTGCTAGACAATGCGGCGTTAATTTGAATATTAACAACGTATCAGAAGATATAAGCCAACTTCTGACAGAAGAAAGAACCAATCGTTTAACACTTTTAGAAAAAATCTATAAACAGGCAAAACAAGAAAACTTAATCAATTCGCGTGGGACTTATCCTAATGTTGCCGTTGCTTGGGGGATGATCCGTGGAGCTGTGGAAGTGATTTTAGATGGGCATTTCCAAAACGAAATCAAAAGTGAAAAAGCCTATTTAGAAACGATCGAACATGTATTATTCTATGGATTATTTTCTGGTGGAAACAAAGGAGAGACTTGATGAGAAAGATGAAAGTGATTATCAATCCAGTATCTGGCGGAGGTCTCTCTGCAAAAGTTTGGAAAAAAGTAGAACCAGAATTAATCAAAAAAGGGATTCCTTATGAGTTTGAAGCCACAACTAAGGAACGCGCTGCACGTGATATCGCAAAAGAAGCCGTCAAACAAGGGTTTCATTGGATTGTAGGAATCGGTGGAGATGGAACCTTCTCAAACGTGATAAATGGTCTTTTTGAAAATGGAAAATTAATAAACAAAAATGTAATTTTTAGCCCAATCCCTGCTGGGCGAGGAAACGATTTTATAAAAACAGTCAAAGTCCCAAAAAATCCAATCAAAGCCTTAGAACAAATTCTAAATGGAAAAGAAGGATTGATTGATTTGATAGCTGTTACCTATACGAAAGCAGATAAAACAAAAGGTAATTATCTATGTTTGAATCTGGCAGATTTTGGGATGGGTGGTGAAGTTGTTTATAAAGTTAATAGGTCAAAATTGGCTCATATCATTGGAGGTAAGGGTGTATTTTTATTATATACAATTCTTGGTTTATTCACTTATACCAACAAAAAAATTACACTTACACTTTCCAAATTTGAAAAAATTACCAACAAATGTAGGTTAATTGTCTGCGCTAATGGAGAGTATGCGGGTGGTGGAATGTGGTTTGCTCCAAAAGCAAAACTCGATGATGGCAAAATGGATTTACTCGCCATTCAAGATGTGACGGTAATGGAAACCCTTCGAAAATTTGGTTATTTGTACCGAGGGAAGTTATCAGAAGATTCCAAAGTCATTTCCAAACAGATCACCGAACTAACTGCAGAGTCAGACGAAGATGTATTTATTGATGTAGATGGTGAGAATATGGGACAACTTCCTGCTCATTTCAAAGTGATACCGAATGCCCTTCCAATCAAATGTTAATTCTATGAAACAAATTACAAAAAAAGAAAGTTCAAGACTCGGTCACTTAAAATCTGAATA
The DNA here is from genome assembly GCF_004770045.1 of Leptospira montravelensis. NCBI lineage: Bacteria > Pseudomonadati > Spirochaetota > Leptospiria > Leptospirales > Leptospiraceae > Leptospira > Leptospira montravelensis. The sequence goes on along the minus strand of NZ_RQFO01000011.1, from coordinate 12,994 downwards.
CGACATCATTATTATTGGTGGTGGGATTACTGGTGCAAATGTTCTATGGGATGCCACACTTCGCGGTTACAATTGTTTACTAGTCGAAAAAAATGATTATGCTTCCGGTACAAGCCAAGCTACTTCTAAACTCATTCATGGTGGGTTAAGATATTTAAAAAACTTTGAGTTTGGACTTGTACGTGAATCACTTTCAGAAAGAAGGTATCTTGCAAAAATTTCTCCTCATTCAGTAAGACCAATGGGATTTATCATTCCCATTCGTTCTTTATTTCAAAGAATTCTTTTGTTTTTTGGAATGGAGTTGTACAATGCGCTTTCTTTTGATCGTAACCGGGAAATAGATGCTGATGTTCAACTTCCTAGATATAGATGGAATTCATTAGGAGAAACCATTTATAAAGTGTTGGGATTAGATAGAAAGTCTCTCAAAGGTAGTTTTCAATATTATGATTACGCCAATCTCAATCCAGAAAAACACACAACGGAATTTATCTTATCAGCAAAAGAAAAGGGTGCACATGCCTTTAATTACCTTGCGGTTACTACTTTAAAAAAACAAAATAGCGGTGGTTATACGGTCGGTCTTACCGATTCTCTGACTGGGAAGAAGGTATTGGTTTCTACTAAGGTAGTTGTCAATTCGGCTGGGCCTTGGGCGGATGTGATCGAATCCATGACCGGAGTCACAGCAGAGAAAAAACTCGTTCGTTCCAAAGGAATCCATGCGGTAGTTCGCAATATTTGCGGGAATGAATGTGCCGTGTTATCCAAAAGAGATGGATCCCATCTGTTTGTAATCCCTTGGCGAGGAAAAACGATTGTCGGAACCACTGACACTGCTTACGGCGATGATCCAGATGCGTTTAAAGTCAAACAATCGGAACTTGTGGATCTACTCGATGAAGTAAACTATAGTTTTGGGTTCGCGAAACTGACACTAAAAGATGTGGATTATTATTATGGTGGCCTTCGTCCATTAGTGGAAGATCCAGGAAGTACAGAAGGAACATATTCAGCTTCTAGAAAATCAGAGATCTTTCATTATGAAAAGGAAGGATTCCCAGGTTTTTTCTCAGCGTTAGGTGGGAAATACACAACAAGTCGTGCTGTTGCCGAGAATTTAGTAAATGCAATTGATCAGTACACAAAAGGACAAGAATCTCCTTGTGCCACAAAATTCACTCCTTTACTTGGGGGAAGATACCAAAGCCTTAAAGAACTTGTAAACGAAATACAATTAAAATTTCCGAAAGTAGCTGGTGCAAAGTTAGAAACTTTGGCTAGGCGATATGGTAGTGTCACCTGGAAGATTTTATCAGTAGAAGGCAAAGATTTTTATCGGATCCCTAACGGCGAAATTTATTATGAAGAAGAAGTGGAATATATGCTCACTCATGAAGATATTTTTCATCTAACTGATTTTTATTTTAGAAGGTCTGGGGTAGGTACTGTAGGACTCCTTGATTCCACAGAAAGGACAAGGCTAGATAAGAAGATTGCAAAAATTCTTGGTTGGAATACCGACCGATTGAAAGAAGAAACGAAGTTAGTTGACGAAAGATACAAATGGTTTGTTGATTAATGGCCCGAATCGCTATCGATATTCCTGAAAAACAAATTTATGTAACAGAGTTAAGTGTTAGGATTTCCGATATCAATTTTGCCGGGCACTTAGCACATGATGCCATTTTGACATTAACTCACGAATGTCGGGCCCGTTTTTTCCATTCTCATGGTTGGACAGAAATCAATGTAGAAGGGAAGGGGATAGTGGTTTCTGATGTTGCAATTGTTTATAAATCAGAAGCATTTTTTCCAGATGACATTTTGATGCAGCTTTATGTGGACAATGTGTCCAAAAAATCATTGGAAATGGTGTATGTAATGACTCACAAAAATGGAGGAAAAGAAATCGCCCGTGCCAAAACTGCCATCGTTTTCTTTGATTATGCAGAGAGAAAACCCTGTCCTATCCCAGAAGTATTCTTGAAAGTCCTTATTTAATTTTTGTTTGGATCAGCGAAACGAATTTCCGTTCCTCTTCTTCATACTTCAGTTTATGGATCCCACCCAGTGGATTTCGTTTCACAGCTTGGTTCCACTGGGAAGATTCTAATTTTTCCCAAATCGAAATTCCCCATCTTCCATATTCATTGCGTATCCATTGTGTGAGTTGGGTGAGGGTTTCTGTATTTTTGTCCTTCCGTTTTTGATACTGTAAGATATATGACAATAGTTCTTCGATTCCTTTCCGTTTGGTAACCGATGTTTTGAAAATAGGGGGTAGCGATTGATCGGGTAATATGTCTTTGATGAATTCTAAAGTGGATTCTAACATATAATAACTGGAATTAGCCAAAGATTCTTCATCACATTTGTTGATGATAAAGGCTTCAGGAACTTCCATTATTCCCGATTTCATAAATTGAACTTGGTCTCCACCGAGAGGTTGCATGACAAGAAAGGATAAATCGGAAATAAGAGAAACTGAGATTTCGTTTTGGCCTATCCCTACAGTTTCTACAAATACATAATCGAAAACTCTTCTTAGGAAACGGATGACATGATAGGTATAAGGATTGAGTCCACCCAATTCCAATTGAGAAGGTTGGGATCTGAAATAAATACGATTGTCTCTTCTTGGAAGTGTGACTCTCGTTCTATCGCCGAGGATGGAACCCCCACTCACATTGGAAGAAGGATCAATCGCCACGATTGCCATTTTTTTATCGGGTGCAAAATCTAAAAAAAGTTTGCATAACTCACCGAGTAACGAGGATTTACCGGCACCAGGTGTTCCTGTGATACCGATGGTGAGACCTTCTTTTGCATTTGGATTTTGAAGGATTAGTTCTTGGAATAAGAACTCGCGAAATTCTAAATTGTTTTCCGTTTCTATTTTTGAAATGAGTTTTGCGATCGGATACTTTTCACCGAGAAGTGCCTCCGAAACTAGTTGGGATAAAGATTCTTTGGTATCAAACAAGAGTGGTGCCATTAAAAAAAGATAAATTTGGGTAGTGGAACTTCCATTGCAGATTTAAAAAACCCACAATGGAAGAGAATCGTAAAACCGATTTTCCGTTTTTAAACGAGAGCGGGTTCTACAGAGACGATGTCGATGATTTTTTCCATAATCGACATTAGATCATAGTCCTTTGGTGTAAAGATTTCACGAATTCCCATTTTTTTGAGTTCTTCAAAATCGGATTCAGGAATGATTCCACCTATCACAACAGGGATTTTTGCTTTGTAATGAGTTAATTCATCAAACAGCTGTTTTACGATTTCTTTATGTGAACCGGAAAGGATAGAGAGCCCGATTACATTAGCATTTTCTTCCACAGCTGACTGAACGATTTCTTCAGGAGAGAGTCGGATTCCTGAATAAATTACATCAAAACCACTATGTTTTGCAGAAACGGCAATCATCTCGGCACCATTCGAATGACCATCAAGTCCTGGTTTTCCTACAACAATTTTTGGTCTATGTCCATTGGCCTTAGTGAATGCCTCTACTTTCCCACGAACTGTAGAAACCTTATCATCCGATAAAAAGAGTTTTTGTCCATCCACACCAGTAGGTGGGTTGTATTCCCCGTATACTTCACGAAGTGCGTCTGCCCATTCCCCTGTGGTGACCAGTGCTTTGGCACAAGCAATAGAGAACGGCATTAGGTTTTTTCCGTCTTTTGCTGCTTGTTTTAAGTCTTCAATTGATTTTTTGGCAAGGTCAGCATTTCTGCGAGTTTTTGCTTCTGCTAGTACGTTTAATGTTTGTTCTGCGGATTTTGGATCTACTTTAAAAATACCACCATCGGAGTCAGTCATCAGCGGAGATTTGATTCCGTCGGTCCATTTGTTTTTACCAACAATCACTAGTTCGTTGGAATTGATTTTAGAAAGTCTTTCTGTTTGTGATTTAACAAGCTGAGACTTCATATATCCGTTTTCAATGGCAACTAGCGCCCCACCCATATCGACGATTTTTTGAATTTCAAGTTTGGCTTCTTCTTTGAGAGCCTTCACTTTGGATTCAATTACTTTCGATCCTTCAAAGATATCTGGGTATTCGAGTAGGTCTGTTTCATAAGCAAGAACTTGTTGTAATCGAAGTGACCATTGTTGGTCCCAAGGTCTTGGTAAGGATAAAGCTTCGTTCCAAGCCGGAAGTTGGAGGGCACGACATCTTGCATTTCTTGAAAGTGTCACACCCAGAGATTCAATGAGGATCCTCCATGCATTGTTTTCTGGTTGTTCTTCTGTAAGTCCAAGTGAGTTGACTTGCACTCCATAACGAAACACTCGGTATTTGGCAGTTTTAACACCATAACGTTCTTTGGTAATTTCTTCCCACATTTCTGTGAAGGCGCGCATTTTGCACATCTCTTCCACGAAACGAATTCCTGCGTTGACAAAGAAGGAAATACGACCCACACACTGTTCAAATTCGTCTGCGGTAAAACAATTTCTTTCTTTGATGGCATCCAACACGGCAATGGCTGTGGCAAGTGCAAAAGAAAGTTCCTGAACAGGAGTGGCACCAGCTTCTTGTAAATGATAAGAACAAATGTTAGATGGGTTCCACTTGGGGATGTTGTGTAAACAATACTCATACATATCCACAATGATTTTCATGGATTCTTTTGGCGGATAAATATAGGTTCCACGAGCTAAATATTCTTTGATAAGATCGTTTTGTGTGGTGCCGTTTAATTTTTCTAGAGGTAATCCTCGTTCTTCTGCAAGAGCTACATATAGTGAAAGTAACCACATGGAAGTTCCATTGATGGTCATGGATGTGTTCATCTCTTCGATCGGAATTTGGTCGAATAAAATGCGAAAGTCTTCAAGTGAGTTGATGGGAACACCCACTTTGCCGATTTCAGGGCGTGATACTTCATGGTCGGAACTATAGCCGCATTGGGTAGGGAGATCAAATGCAATGGAAAGACCTGTTTGGCCTTTAGAAAGGTTCTTTCTGTACAACTCATTGGAGGCTTTTGCATTGGTATGACCTGCATAAGTCCTAAAAATCCACGGTTTGTCAGGTTTTCCCTGTCCATTCTCGTCCACGAGAAGGTAATCTTTTTTTTCGGCGGACATTCTTTGCCTCGTTTTATAAATTCTATGTATAATTGAAAATCTTCTGGAATATTTTCACCTAAAAATTTATACAGGACTAGGCAAATTGAGCCTTTTCCAAGATGCGAGACCCAAAACCTTTTTCACCACTTCCTTTCTTTTTTAGCATCTTATTCTTAAGTTTGGGCTTTGCTTTGTTCTCTTATTTTAGACCTTTTCCTACTTCGGAATCAGAGTGGGAGTTTTTGGCCAATATTAAGGCAGCTGTGGAAGAGGGGGGACTGATTTCCGCCCGGGAACCACTTGCGATTTGGTTTGTGGTTGCCTGGAAAAAACTCTTTGGGATGAATTATATTCCATCCTTTTTAGTGTTAGCTGGTCTTTTTTATAGTTTGTTCCTACATTTGTTTATGTTACTACTTCGGTCTGAAGAGTGGAAACGTAACCATTATCTTTTGGTTTATCTGGCTGCTTTTTTACCTTTTTCTTATGGATTTCCCACTTCTTATTTTACAGAAACCCTTTGCCTTGTATTTTTATTATTAGTTTTTTTAACATTCCGATTGGAGAAGATGACAGACTTGCTTATCTTTCCCAGCTTTACCATCCTTGCCTTCTTTTCTAGTTTCATTATGTTCTATCTAGGGTTTACTTTTTTTGTGATTCTGACTGGGATTCGTGGATCTAGAAAAGCTGCCCAAAAGACATCAGTGTTTTATAAAAAGAAAAATGTACCGTTTTTATTTTTACTCGGGTATTTAGGTTTTTTTATTCTCTCTCTCATATACTTTTCCTATGCAGATTTTTTTGGACCAAACTCCATTAGTTTTTTATTCAAAACTTGGTATACTTCGGCTCTTCTAATTTTATTGCCACTTGTGGTGCTTGGAATTGGGCATGTTTTATTAAAAACTGAAAAAGAACTGAATACCATTACTGCATCTGTAGTCATCGTTGTATCCATTGCCGTTTCCATTTATTTTATATTTAAAAATCTAAGTGCTTCAGACAAAGAACCTTGGGAACTCCAATCTAAAAATCTTACCAAAGCCTTCGGTCAGGCTCTGATTTTAAAATCGGATCCCATTTATTTGCCGAAAGAGTTTTCTTTTGCTTTTTATTTCCAAACAGGAACTAAAACAAAATACATGCGTGAGGAAACGGTAACTGATAAATCTTTCTTGTATGTAGATGGAATTTGGAACCAAGACATCCAATTGGTCCAAAAATCAGGTTTATTTAGAAGAAACCAAAGGGCATTTGCCATTGTTCCAATTAGCGAAGATGATGTTCTCATCCAAAGAGCCACTACAGAAAAAATTAGAAACGAAAAAAGTTTGAATTTTATTGTGAAAAAAGTAGATGAAGCTTGGTCTGAGATTCCCACCAAACGCCCGTTTGATAAATATACTACTGGTTTACAGAAAAAATTTGGTTATTTAACTTTTTATTAAGAATGGATAAAAAGTTTTACGAACTAAAGTCTTTATAATATCGTTTCACTTTGTTTACGTACTTTTGAGTTTCTTCATAAGGAGGAATCCCTTTGTAACGTTTTACAGCCCCAGGGCCAGCATTATAAGCGGCAATTGCTTTTTCTGGATCTTTGAATTCCTTCATAAGACCTTTTAAAAATTTCACTCCCCCGCCAATATTCTCCTCTGGATCAAATGGATCATTGACTCCAAGTGATTCAGCGGTTTCCGGCATGAGTTGCATAAGTCCCATTGCGCCTTTCGGAGACACCGCCTTTGGTTTGAACCCAGACTCTGCTTTTACCATCGCCTTGACTAAGTTAGGGTCCATACCTTGGGATTTGGCAATGGATTCAATTGTTCCTAAAATATCATCTGGTTTGGTTTTCGTATCTGCCTGGAGAGAGGTGGTGGATTTGAATCCAACTTCTTCGGGGAAGGGGAGAGTGATTCCCTCGGCCTTTTCCTTAGGATTCAGTCCTTTTTGTTGGATTTCTGGATGGGAACGGTTCCATTCCCTCTCAAGAACATCGGGAAAGGAGACAAGGGATTTGGGATTTTCTGAAAGTTTGGATAGGGATTCCATCCGGTTCAAAACAGAAGATACAGAAGGTATATCAGAAAGTCTCACACCCTAAGGATCGTCTGTATTTGGAAAAACTAAAGAAAAAAATATGTCTCATTAGCCAACTTCTGGGTTGATGGACTGCAAATCTTTGAGGGAGAGTGGTTTGACAAGATACCCTTTGACATTCGGGAATTCTGCAGAACGAGCTTTGTCGGTGGGATCGATAGAAGAGGTTAAAATATAGATGGGAAGTTTTGAGTATTTTGGATGTTTGCTAATTGCTTTTAAAAATTCCCAACCATCCATGACAGGCATATTCAAATCTAAAAATAACATATCTGGATCAATGGAACTTGCAAGGAGCGCATTCAGAGCATCTTCCCCATTCTGAAAACCTTGAATTTCATCTGCAAAGGAGAATTTTTCCATCAGAGTTTTGATGAGAAATGTGGTAATCACATCATCTTCCACTAGGTATACCATACTTAAATGTTTCATAATTTGCAGAGAGATCCGAGCGAATTTTTATAAAAAATAAAAAGAAAGCAAGAAATAAACATCGTTTAAAGTGTATGTGGTGATGTGAGAATCTCAGGTCTTAGGATTTCTTTTAATTTTTTTTCTTCTAATAAACCCAGTTCCAAAACGATTGATTCAACAGAACGGTTCTCAGAAAGTGCCTTCTTGGCAACAAGAGTTGCATTTTCATATCCGATATATGGATTAAGAGCGGTTGCGAGGCCTGCTGAAGTTTTGACACGTGATTCTAACAGTTCCCTATTGGCAGTGATTCCATTAATACAATTGATTTCTAATGTTTTACAACCAGCAGTTAGGTGCTCAATGCTTTTGAAAAGACTATGAGCAATGATTGGTTCAAAAGCGTTTAACTGGAGTTGACCCGCTTCGGCAGCCATTGTGATAGTGATATCGTTTCCAATGACTTCATAAGCAATTTGGTTGACCACTTCTGGAATGATGGGATTCACTTTTCCTGGCATAATGGAAGAACCTGCGGCTTTAGCAGGTAAATTAATTTCGTTAAATCCACCTTGAGGTCCACTGGAAAGAAGCCGTAAATCATTACATATTTTTGATAACTTTGTCGCAATTCGTTTGAGTATGCCTGACAACTGAACAAAAGCTCCTGTGTCTTGAGTGGCTTCGATTAAATTCGGTGCCGCTACTAAACTTAGTCCCGTATCATTTGCTAAAATTTCGGTCACAATTTGTGAATAACGAATATCTGTATTGATCCCCGTACCAATTGCTGTAGCACCTAAATTGATTTCACCAATAAGAGAAGTGGCTTCTTTTAAACGGCTGATATCCTCACCTAACATAACGTCGTAGGTAGAAAACTCTTGGCCGAGAGTCATAGGTACTGCATCTTGTAATTGAGTTCTTCCAATTTTTAAAATATCTTTAAACTCTTCTGATTTTTTGCGAAAGGCTAATTGGAGTTCTTCCATTGCTTTTAGTAAACTTTTGATAGCAAAGACGGCAGCTACTTTGATAGAAGTAGGATAAACATCATTTGTACTTTGGGACATGTTTACATCATTCAATGGGTGTAAGTGGGAGTAATCTCCTTTGGGTAAGCCAGACATTTCAAGAGCGATGTTAGTAATCACCTCATTGGCATTCATATTCGTGGAAGTTCCGGCTCCACCCTGGATGACATCGACTACAAATTCAGAATGGAACTCTCCCTTTAAAATCCGGTCACAAGCGTCAGAAATTATTTTTGTTTTTTCCGCTGAAAGTTGACCGAGTTGCCAATTAGTCTTAGCAGAAGCTTTTTTGATATAGGCAAGTGCCCTTACTAGATCCGGGTAGGTTCCAATCGTTTTTCCTGTGATGGGATAATTTTCTAATGCCCGTAGGGTATGGATTCCCCAATAAACATCTGCGGGAAGGTCTCTTTCCCCCAAAAGGTCGTGTTCTTTTCGAGTTGGTTTTGTCATCGGTATTTAATTTCTCTAGGATAGGACGAAAGATACTCGACCAAATGGAAATGGGAAGAAGATTTATCTTGCGAATGTCTAAAAACCTATTTTTGATCTTTTTGTTTTTCTTCCTAACTTCTTTATATGGAAAAGAAAAACATCCCTCCAGTGTTTCTTGCAAACAGAAAGAAGAGACCGTAAAAACTATTTTTCAGTTATTGCCAGATTCAGAAAGATCTTGTGTCGACATTGCCAAACTCGTTTTAACCGAAGAGGACGAAGAAGGTGAAAAACTAGATAAAGAGTATGCCGAACTTTTTTTGAAAGTCTGCGAACTCAAACGGAAAAAACTTTCCTTGGAAGAAATTCGTGAAAATCTTGGTTTCCCAAAACAATGCACTATTGCGGTGAATGTACAGAAAAAGAATTGATTCTTTATCCTGTCGGCGTAACTTTTTTGCAAGTTTTATGCTAAAATTCTATTCAGTCCTTTTTTTTATTCTGATTCCGACCGTTCTTTTGCCCTGTGAACCTTTTGTTGCAAAAACGTTAACACCTATCGATCATTCTGCGAAAGATAAAAGTTTTAACGAATTCAAAACAAAATTTTTAAAAATCCTAAAATCAAAAGATCGAAAAGCATTGGAAGAGGTAATCGATAAAGACATCCATTTTTCTTTTGGTGGGGAAGCAGGGAAAAAAGATTTTTTAAAATCATTCCAACTAACAGAAAAACCTTCCTCTTCCAATTTTTGGGAACTTATGGAAGAAACTGTCAAATTAGGTTTTCGCCAAAATAATGAAGGTCAAATGGTAGCTCCTTATTTTTTTGAAACCTTCCCTGGTGACTACGATCCTTTCACTCATTATTTAGTGATTGGAAAGAATGTAAATGTTAGAGAGGATGCTACTAAAGAATCAAAGTCAATCACTCAACTCAGTTACCAAATTGTAAGAGCAGAGGCAGATGATTTGGATGGAAGACGACTCGAAAAAGAAAGTAATTGTAATTGGAAAAAAATATGTACACCACAAGGAAAACCAGGTTATGTATGTGATCGGTTTTTACGTAGTCCTCTTGACTACAGAGCTTTTTTTGAAAAAAAGAAAAACAATTGGTATCTAACGATATTTATCGTTGGCGATTGACCGTTGTTAAATTAACAGTTGGGATAGATTTTTCTTGAACCAAAGGTATATAGAATTTAGATTTGGTGAAACCATTATCGAAGGAAACTTTTATGTTAAAAAAAATTCTGTTTGTTGCTTTAGCGTTTTCGCTAACCAATTGTCTTGTCTTAAATCCAGTGGGAGCAACGGTCGATCGTGAAAAGGGTTCTGAAGTTGCTTCTAGAATTACCGATGCGGCAATCCAGACAGACCTAATCAACTCAACTATTTTGGTTGGTCGACCTTTTATCTCTATTTACAGTTTAATTGCGGCTGACATTGCAAGTATTGACTCTGCTAAATATTATGTTAAAGCTGATGTGGATCAGTGTGTTTCTGATATCAAAGGATTTAAAGGTTTTGTACTTGGTTCTGCGATTGCAAACATCCTTTCTTGCCAAGACCTAAAAACAGATGGATACTTAACAGGAGATCCGTTCCCTAGTTTTTAATTAAAAAAATAAAATCCCTACCTTTTTTTGAAGGTAGGGAACTCTCCCTCATTCTTTCGGGTCATATTCACCAAACAAACAAGGAAGGTTTTATGATCTCTCTCAAACAAGTTTTAAAAATCGCAACAACGATAGGTCTTGTATCGGTCATGGCATTTGCTTTTGGAAATTGTCGTGGACACAAAGATTTCGAAAAAAGAATTGAATGGGTAGCTTCTAAACTAACATCAAAACTAGATTTGGATGATACGCAAAAAGCAAAATTAGAATCTATCAAAGCCGAACTCATAGCCAAACACAAGGAAATGAAACCGAAACATGAATCCTGGGCGAAAGAAATGGCAACGCAGATTCGTGCAGAAAAAATTGATACGAAGTTATTGGATAAAATGAGTATCGAAAGAGAAACTCGCCACCAAGAAATGCGTAAGTTTTTCCAGTCAAAACTCGTTGAATTCCATGCAGTACTCAAGCCAGACCAAAGGGAGAAGTTTGCTGATTTAGTGGAGCGTTTCGCAAGTCGTCACCAACCACCGGAAGAGTAAACAATGCCAGAATTTGACTTCGAAACAGTAGTCAAAGAAACCAAACATTTGGTTTTAAAAACGGTCGGTGATACCCTCATCGATCGTTTTGATGATTCTACAGAAGATGTAGTACAAGAAGTGTATTTCCGTGTTTTTAAATCATTGGAAAAAGGTGGTTTTGATGGTCGATCCAAAATCTCTACTTGGATTTACACCATCGCCCGAAACGAGGCCCTTCGTATGAATGAAAAACGATTACGAGAAGAGGAAAAGGCAAGAAGGTATTTGGTCAAAAACAAAGTCCAGTTGTCTGGGGTTAGGGAAGAGGCCTCTTTTGAAAAAGAAGAATGGGTCGAGTCTATGCTTGGACAAATCCCTGAAGTGTATCGTCAAACTTTGCGACTTTATTTGTCAGGTAAAACAATGGAAGAAATTGCAAAAGAATTGGAAGTTAGGCAGGGAACAGTAAAGTCACGTTTGTTCCGCACTAAAGAATGGATCCGTAAACATATACCAGGAGGAAAAAATGAATTCCAAGAATCCTAAAAAATGGGAACAACTTTTAAATGATTCTGACTTTGAATTGCGTATGGTGAGACGGACAAAAGCCAGAGTCCAAACAGAAAAAACAAAAAGAAAAGTTTATGTCGCTCTGACGTTCTCTTCTTTGCTTTTTTCTCTAGTTTTTTTAAATGAGTTCATTCTTGAACCAAGTGAATTATCAACTAATGTCCATTATCTTGTAGAGGAGTTAAGTTCTGAATCAATTGTAAGTTTGAGTATGGATTGACATTTATCAATGTTGAATATTAGGAAACAGAACAGGAGGTTTTTTTAAAAATAGTATGTTTTTATTTTTCTATGCGTCATAATGAATGTAGGGAAGTGAAAATATGAATGCCTGTATCTTATACCTCAACAAGAAGCGAATCGAGATGATTAAGTTTGAATCGGATCAAATGCAATCCAAAACTTGGGAGAAACCACTGGAGTCAGATGTTTGGGATTTTGAAGAAATCACAAAAACCTTACAATCTCCAACAGAAGTCATTCTTGTGGGAGAATCGGAGCTGAACGCACAATACAAACGATGGTTAGTCAACCATGATCGAAGTATAGCAAAGAAACTAATTGCCGTGATTGGCAATAACAATGATACCAAAATTAATCAGGATTTGGTTAGCCACTTCAAAGAAAAATACTTTAGAGGAAGAGGTTTTTGATTTTTAAAAGACTAGGTTCTTTGATTTCCGCTAAACTTTAGTTTGGTGATTGAAAGGCAGAATAACAAACTGATTATAATAAATGATCGCAAGACTCTCCGTGGCTGTGGAAAAAAAGACGGTAGAGTAAAAAACTTAAAGAAGTTAAAATCACAATCGTTCCGAAAGCAGGGATCCATTTTGTAGGGATTTTATCTCTCCATTTTCTGACAATCCATCCAAGACCTGTTAACGCAGGTACGGTTCCTAAATAAAAGAAAAACATCACAAGTCCACCGTTTAGAAGTGTACCTGTAGCAAATGAGGCCGCATAAGCCGGATACAAAACTCCACAAGGCAGTAGGGCGCTAACCATTCCAATACCAAACCCAAGTCCATTTTTACTAAATCGGGAGCGAATGGTTTCCAAAAACTTACGAATCCCTTGCGGTAATGATCCAAAGGAGGAAGTTGATTTTTTGGAAAAAGTGCGAATGGCAAATACAACTAAAAATAAAAAAGTCAGAACCCCTGCGACCCCACGAACCGCCGTTAAATCACCT
>NZ_RQFO01000010.1 GCF_004770045.1 Leptospira montravelensis | reverse complement strand
AGAAGCCTATGTGTCGCAGACCGAGCGAGGGCGCAAGTCCCGAAGCGAAGCGGTTAGTCGCTGTTATGCGTAGTTTTCGGGCTTACAGTATGAATTAAGCCACGGACGGCGTTCTTTTTCTTCCTGTCTTAGCAGTTTTGACTTTATATTCTTTCACAAGAATATCAGTAGGAATTCCTAGATTTTGATTAATCTTTCTAATCATTTCTAAAGTAAGCTTTCTTTTTCTATTTAAGATTTCAGTGGCACGACTTCGCCCGCCAATAAGATTCCCCAAATCAACACTTTTCATATTCATGTCATCCATGACAGATTTTAAAGCTTCAATTGGATCCGGATCTTCAATCGGGTAGTGTTTAGTTTCGTAAGCATCAACTAAAGTAATTAGAACATCTAATTTATCGTATTCAGGTGTATTTTTCTTAGCATCCCAAAGTTTTTCAATTTCAGAGAGAGCTTCTAAGTGATCTTTTTGATTTTTAATAGGTTTGATGTTCATTTAAATCGCCTCAGCATTAATTTTATCGTATTGTTCGTGCGTACCTATAAATCGTATGAAGACAGTCTGTAAATTGTAATGAATTTTCACAATTAATCTGTATTTATTTCCATGTATATTGAAAACGATTCGATTATCTTTGAGAAAACTAGCATTTCTGTATTTATCTTTGATATCAGAAGGCGATTTCCAACTGGCTCTGGAAGTGTCCTTAAACCAAACTTCTATAGGGATTTTAGAGTCAGAGTATTTAGGAATAGAGTAGAAATCTCTTAGTATCTTTCTTGAAATAACCCTCACAAATCAATAGAAGCTTGTTCCCGAATTGGTAACAACTACTTTTTGCCTTTTTTGCGAGCACGGACGCTCGCATTTTACGCAATTTAAAGCGTCCGGAAATTTCGCATAACGAACTAG